>DPWB01000178.1 GCA_003527885.1 Candidatus Competibacteraceae bacterium | reverse complement strand
GGGCTGGGAGTTGTGAATAAGAGAGAGGGGGCGAAGGCATCGCCCCCGCCCGCCAACCGGCGCAGGAATTGGACGGGGCGCTTGCCCTGCATCAGGAAGCCGGTCGGGCCGTGCAGCAGTTCCCAGGGCAAGCCGAGCACGGTTGCGACGGCCGGATGATCCGTGGCGGCCCGTACCGTCAAGCGCAACTCGTAACGTTCCGGCGCGTTGCGCCAAGCGGCGGTCAGTTCGTGCGGTCCGGGCGCTTCCAAGACGGCGTTGTGAAACGACCGACCCCACTTTGCCAGCAGGGTTTCGGTGCGGCGCGCCAGATAGCGCAGGGTATCGGTCGGCCAGCACGGATGGCTTTGCAAGTACCAATTCAGGAGGCGGCCCGGCAAAGGGCCGGGCGGCAGACCGCGTGCGCCGAGTTCGTTGCCGGCCGGCGCGGGGTCCGCCGGGCGGTGCAGGCGAGCGACCCAGCGCCAGCGCCCGGCGGCGGGTTCCTCCGGTGCGAAGTCAAGCTCCAGCTCCGCCAGGGGCGGCGGATTGCGGCCGCTGGGAAGGTCGCCGGGCGGCGGTTCGCCCAAGGCGGCCAGCAGCAGGGGCAAAGCTTCGCCCAGCCCCTCGGCGGGCAGTTGGACGGGCGCACAACGCGGGGCCGGCGCGAACCATTGCGCCAAAATCGTCGGGTCCACCCCCGGCAACAGGAGCGGAATCACCCGATAACTCCCAGCCCGGCGGCGTTCGGTTGCCTGAGCGATCTCGATTTCCCGGCGCAACCACGCCGGCTGGCCGGTGTTCAGGCCGAGCACCACGATCACCTGACGGGCCTGTTCGATGGTCCAGCGCACCTCCGGCGCCAAGCGGTCGCCGCCGCGCAAGTTTTGCTGGTCGCGCCAGACGCTGAGATGGGCGGTTTCCAATGCCACACTCAAATCCTGAGAAAACGGGGCATCGGGTTGAGCGTGGCAGATGAAAACGGGGGCGACGGCCATTGCACGGGGTTCCGAAGGGAAAGGATTGAAAAGCGTAAGCGCATAGAGTTTAACGTAAAAAATGCCAAAGGTGGCCTTGAAATCGAGGTGGCCAACCCCATTTAGCCACCGAGACGACACGGCGTTCATGGGAGCGCCAAACCTGAAATTAGAGGAGGTCGATGATGGCTATGATGCGCTATGAGCCTTTGAATCTGTTGAATCAGTTACAGCGGGAAGTCAACCGTCTGTTCGACACCAACCGCTTCGGCGACGGGGAAAGCGGGCATATTCTGGCGGACTGGGCGCCCGCGGTCGATATCAAGGAAGAAGCGGACCAGTTCATCATCCGCGCCGATCTGCCGGGAGTGCAACTCAAGGATATCGAGGTCACGCTGGAAAATGGGATGCTGAGCCTGAAAGGGCAGCGCGCGAGCGAGAGCGACGAGCAAGCCGACCAGTACCGCCGGGTCGAGCGGGTGCGCGGCACTTTCTTGCGCCGGTTTTCGCTGCCGGATGTTGCCGACGCCGAGAAGGTCAGCGCCAAATGCAGGGACGGCGTGCTGGAAGTGATCGTGCCTAAACGGGAGGCGGCGCAACCGCGCAAGATCGCGATCGAAAGCTGATTCTCGTTCAACCGGGATGCGGCAATCTTCCGCATCCCTCCAGCTTTGAAGCAAAGCGCGGGTTTTGATCCGTGCTTTGCTTTGTCGCCCGCCGCGCTTAAGTCGGTTCGTGGACGAGTTTGCCCAGCCCCGCCCGGCGCAGCGCGTCGTTCAGCAAGCGATGGACTTGGCGGGCGGTGTCCAGTTGCAAGGCCTGCCGGGCCAATGCTTGGGCTTGGGTGCGGGTGAAACTGCGGATGGCCCATTTGACGCGCGGCACGGCGGCGGCGCTGGCGCTCAAGCTGGCCGCCCCCATGCCCAGCAACAGGAGGGCGGCGCCGGGATCGGCCGACATTTCGCCGCACAGGTTCACCGGCCGGCCCGCTTGGCGGCCACCTTCGATGATGTGGGCAATAGTTTTCAGCATGGCGGGATGCAGGCTGTCGTACAGTCCGGCCACGCGGGAATTATCGCGGTCCACCGCCAGCAGATACTGGGTCAGATCGTTGGTGCCGACCGCCAGGAAATCCACCCGATTGGCCAGTTGCGCGGCTTGGAGCGCGGCGGAAGGGACTTCGATCATCGCGCCGATCCGAGGGCGAGCGTGCGGCAGCCCATCTTCCGCCAGTTCGCGTTGCGCCCGCTCCAGCAGGCGTAGTGCCTCGTCCACCTCTTCCACGGTGGTGATCATCGGAAACAGAACCCGCAGGTTGTTCGGGCCGGCGTTGGCCCGCAACAGGGCGCGCAACTGGGTCATGAAGATATCGGGACGGTCCAGGGTAAACCGCATCCCGCGCCAGCCGAGAAAAGGGTTTTTTTCCGCGATGTTGAAATAAGGCAGGCATTTGTCCCCGCCGATATCCAGCGTGCGAATGACGACCGGCTGCGGGGCGAACGCCTCCAGTATTTGCCGGTACAACGCGCATTGCTCGTCCGTGCTGGGGAACGAGTCGCTCAGCATGAAGGCGAATTCGGTGCGGTACAGACCGATGCCGTCGGCGCCGCAGGCGCGGGTGGAGCCGATATCGGACAACAGGCCGGCCTTGGCGTACAGCGGTAACCGGTAGCCGTCTCGGGTTTCGGCCGGCAGGTCGCGCAGCGTCGCCAATTCGGCGGACAGTTCGGCGTCGGCGGCGATCAGTTGGCGGTATTCCTCGCGCAAGCTGGGGTCGGGATTGATGAACACCCGGCCCTGATAGCCGTCGACGATGATCTCGCAGCCTTCGAAACCGCCGATGGGCCGGTCACCCAGACCCATGACCGCCGGAATGCCCATCGCCCGCGCCAAGATCGAGACGTGCGACAGCGCCGAACCGCGCAGGCAGACGATGGCGGTCAGGTGTTCCGGCGCCGCCGCCAGATGCGCCACGCTCATTTCCTCGGCCAACAGCACGCAGCGCTCGGGCAGGCTGCCGGTGGGTCGAGCCGTTCCGGCCCGCAAGTGCTGCAAGACCCGCCGGCCCAGATCGCGGATGTCGTCGGCTCGGGCGCTGAGATAGGAATCGTCGGCCTGCTCCAGCAGGCGCACGCGCGCCAGAACCGTTTCGCACCAAGCGCCCTGCGCCCAAGAACCCGCCCGAATGCGCGCGCGGGTTTCACCGAGCAGGCTGTCGCTGTTCAACAGCAGCCGGTGGGCGGCAAACAGGTTTTGTTCGGTCGGGGGTAGCAGCGGCGCCAGCCGCTCGCCCGCCGCCCGCAACTCAGCATCGACGGCGGCGATGGCGGTTCGGAACGCGACGTCCTCGGTGGCGGGGTCAGCGGCGGCGCGGTCGGGCACATCGTCGAGATCGATCAACCGATCGGGGATGGCGACGGCGCCGATCGCCACGCCGCCCGCTCCAGGCACCCCCTGTAGCGCTTGGACGCCGGTTGCGGGCGGCGATGGTTTCAGTGTGCCTTGGATCGGGCCGCCGCCCGCCGCCCGATCGAGGCTGCTGGCCAGTTGCGCGGCGAGAGCGAGCAGAAAATTCAGCTCATCGGCCTGGAACTGACGGACGGCGGTATCTTGGGCGACCAACACGCCGAGCGTCCGCCGATATTGGATCAGCGGCGCGCCCAGAAAAGCGCGGTAGCCGTCCTCACCACGCCCGGAAGTTTCGCAAAAGCGCGGATGGCGCGAGGCGTCCTGAAGGTTCAGCGGCTCCTGGCGTTCGGCGATCAAGCTCACCAGACCGTGCTGTAGGTTCAGGCGCAGTTGGCCGACCGCCGAGGGGTGCAGGCCGGCCGCCGCCGCCAGGACGAACTCACCGTGTTCCGGGTCGGCCAGGTAGAGACTGCAAGCCGCGACTCGCAGCGTATCCCGGATCCGCTGGACCGCGGTGGCCAGCGCGTCCGGCAAATCCGACGCGGTGCTGAGCTCCTGGGCGATATGGCGCAAGGTTTCGAGCATGGCGTCCGGGGCCTTTGGGTTGCGGGTCGAAAAGGGGCGAGTCGAGCGCCGCCGGCGGGATCGTTCCACCGTCGCCGCGACCGAAGCCAAGTAGACTATACTGGCTTGCCTCCGATCACAGAAGACCGAATTTCATGAGCGACGCAACCAACTTGACCGTAGGCCCCGCGCGGGCCGCGCGCTTGCTGCGGTGGGCGACCTACGCTTCCGTGGCGACCGCCACCGTTTTGATCGCCGGCAAACTGGCGGCCGCGCTGCTGACCCAGTCGGTCAGCGTGCTGGCGTCCTTGGTGGACTCGATGATGGATATCGCGGCGTCGATTATCAACTTGCTGGCGGTGCATTATTCCCTGCAACCACCGGATCGCGACCACCGCTTCGGGCACGGCAAGGCCGAGCCGCTGGCGGGCTTGGCGCAAGCGGCGTTTATCGCCGGTTCGGCGCTGTTTTTGGTCCTGCACGCCATCGACCGGCTGCTGCATCCCCAGCCGCTGAACGATGGGTTGGTCGGGATCGGGGTCCAGGTGTTCGCCCTCGTCCTGACGGGCGTGTTGCTGGCTTTTCAGCGCTATGTGATCCGTCGCACCCAATCCACGGCGATCAGCGCCGATGCCTTGCACTACGCCACCGATCTGTTGACGAATGCCGCCATCATTATAGCGATTGGCTTGACTATGTGGGGTTGGCCGAGTATGGATTCGATCTTTGCCATCGGGATTGCGTGCTATATTTTGTATAGCGCGGGACACATCGGCTATGAATCGATACAATTGCTCATGGATCACGAATTGCCGCCGGACGTCCATGCCCGCATCAAGCAGATCGTCCGCGCCCACTCCAGCGTGCGCGGCGTCCATGACTTGCGGACCCGCCGTTCCGGGCAGACCTACTTCATCCAACTGCATCTGATGTTGGACGATCAATTGCCCTTGGTGGAGGCGCATCGGGTGGGCGACGAAGTGGAAGCGGCGATCAAAGCCGCCTTCCCGGGTGCCGATGTGCTGATCCACCAAGACCCGACCAGCGAACCGCCACCTCAGCCCTTGCCCGCTTGAACGTTGCGACGGCGCGGTTCGAAGCGAGTTTTGCTCTATAAAATTTCGGGTAGGTGCGAAACCGGGTCGATGGATCGCTGCAGCATAGATCAACGCTTTGCAAGGAATTGAGCCCATGTCAGCCAAGAGCGCGCTTGACCAACCCCTGGTGCTGATTGTCGACGATGATTTATCGATTCGCCTGTTGGTGAGCGTAGCCTTGGAACAGGCGGGGTTTCGGGTGGAACAGACCGAAAACGGCCGCCTCGGGATCGAGCTGTTCGAACGGTGTCATCCCGACGTGGTGCTGATGGATGTGATGATGCCGGAGCTGGACGGTTTTGCCGCCAGCGCCGAACTGCGCCGTCGCCCCGGCGGCGCGCAAACGCCGATCCTGATGATGACCGGGCTGGACGATCACGAGTCGATCGATCAGGCCTTCGATGCCGGGGCGACCGATTTCATCACCAAACCGATCAACTACACGCTGCTCGGCCATCGGGTGCGGTATCTGCTTCGGGCCAGCGCGGCGATGAACGACTTGCGGGAGAGCGAACGGCGCTTGGCCGCCGCCCAGCACATCGCCCGGCTGGGCTACTGGGATTGGCGGCCCGATCAAGATATCCTGCATCTGTCGCAAGAGGTTTGCCGGATTTTGGGATTGGGTCCCGCCCGCTCGGAAGTCGCGCTCCAGGTCTTTTTCGACCGCATTCCCGAAAAAGATCGGCCGCGGGTGCGGGCGTGGTTTGCCGACATCCGGGAACAGGGCGAATCGGCCGGTATCAACCATTGGATTCTACATGCGGCGGACGGCGAGCCCCGTTACGTCCGCCAGCAGGTCGAGGCGGTCTGCGACGAATCGGGTCGGATCGTCCAGTTGCACGGCGCCCTTCAGGATATCACCGAACTGCAACGGGCCGAGGAGCGCATCCGCCAGCTGGCGTTCATCGACAGCCTGACCCGGTTGCCCAACCGCGAATTGCTGAAGGACCGGCTCAGCGCCGCGCTCAGTCTGGCCAAGCGCTACGGCCGGCGCGCGGCCCTGCTGTTTTTGGACCTGGATAATTTCAAGCGCATCAACGACACGCTCGGCCACAGCGTGGGCGATTTGTTGCTCCAGGCGACGGCGGAGCGTTTGAAGTCGAGCCTGCGCCAGAGCGATACGGTCTCGCGCCTCGAAGGCGCCGAGGAGCAAGGCGAGACCATCGCGCGGCTCGGTGGCGATGAATTCACCGTCCTGCTGCCCGAAGTGCGCCGCAGCGAAGATGTCGCGAGCGTGGCCGAGCGCATCCAGGCGACGCTGTCGCAGCCGTTGGTCCTGGGCGGTCACGAGGTGTTCATCACCCCCAGCATCGGCATCGCCATTTTCCCGGAGGACGGCGACGATTCCGAGACCTTGTTGAAAAACGCCGACATGGCGATGTATCTGGCCAAGCGCCAGGGGCGCAACCTCTACCGCTTCTTCGACGCCACCTTGAACGAGGTGGCGCTCAAGCGCCTGACGATGGAGAACCAACTGCGCAAGGCCATCGAGCAGAACGACCTTTCCCTCCACTATCAACCCCAGCTAGATTTACCCAGCGGCCGCATCAGCGGCGTCGAAGCCTTGTTGCGCTGGCACAGCCCGGTGCTGGGATCGGTGTCGCCGGTCGATTTCATTCCGCTCGCCGAGGAAACGGGCCTCATCATCTCCATCGGTGAATGGGTGCTGCGCACCGCGTGCCAGCAAGCCAGACGCTGGCAGGAGCAGGGTACCGGCTTGCAGCGGATGGCGGTGAACATCTCCGTCCTGCAATTCGTCCAACCCAGCTTTCCGGCGCTGGTGGCGCGGATTCTGGAAGAAACCGGTCTGGCGCCGGAATCCCTGGAGCTGGAGATCACCGAGAGCCTGCTGATGAAAGACCCCGAAGGCGCCACCTGCACGCTTCAGGCCCTCAAGGATCTCGGCGTGCAACTGGCTATCGACGATTTCGGCACCGGCTATTCCAGCTTGAGCCGGCTCAAGCAATTGCCGCTAGACCGGCTCAAGATCGACAAGGCGTTCGTGCGTGAAGTCAACTTGCAACCGGATGACGCCGCCATCGCCACCGCCGTCATCGCCATGGCCGAAAGCATGGGCTTGAAGGTCATCGCCGAGGGCGTGGAGAACGAAGCGCAACTGCGTTTCTTAAAATCCAAGAATTGCGATGAGGTCCAGGGTTACTTCTTGAGCCGACCGCTGCCGGTCGATGAAGCCACCAAGATGTTCCAGCGCCACCGCGACACCGTATCTGACGAGTCGGCGCTGGCCGGGGATATCCGCGTTCTGCTGGTCGCCGACTCCGATCCAGCTCACATGGCGACCATCGCGGACGCGCTGCGCCCGGAAGGTTATCAGTTGCTGGCCGCCACCGACGCCCAGACCGCGCTGGATCTGCTGGCCAGCCACGACGTTGGGGTCGTGCTAGCGGACCTGCGGCTAGCCGGACCCGGCGGCGAGCAGATTTTCCGGGCCTTTCGCGAATTGCACCCGCAAACGCTGCGGATGGCGATGGGAAGCGGCTGGGAAGCCGGGGAACTGATCGATCTGATCAACGAAGGCGCGATCTACAAATTCTTGCCCAAGCCGTTGGCGTTGCCGGCGTTACGCGAGGTGTTGCGCAAAGCTTTCCTAACGCGCAACCGCGCGGTGTCGGAGGGTTTGGGCTAGCGGCGGGCTGGAACGCGGGTGACCTCCCCGCGCAGCGTTGGTCGGAATGCCCTCAGGGCGCTGCCAGCAGGGTTCCCGCGACCGGCGTGATGCCTTGCCCGTCGGAGCCGGCGAACTCGAAAGGGATGGAGATCAATTCCATGCCGGTATTGCGCTGGATGACGAAATGCAGGTGCGGGCCGGTGGAATAGCCGGTATTGCCGGAATTCGCCAGCCAAGCGCCGCGCTCCACCCGCTGTCCCAGCGCCACGCGCACCGAATCGGGATGCAAGTGGGCGTAGAGGGCCATCGTGCCGTCGGCGTGCAAGATGCGCAGGGCGTTGGCGCGGGTCCGGTATTTGGGGTCGGTCCCGCCGTCGAAGAAATCGCTGGTGGCCTCCATGACCGTTCCGGCCCGAGCGGCGCGAACCGGGGTGCCGAGCGGCAGGGAGAGATCGACCGCATAGCGGCTTTGCGCGTGCCGGTGGCTGAACGCGCCGTCGAAAGCTTGGCCGATGGCAAAGCGTTGCCCTGAAGCGAACGGGGCTGCGTAAGGCTGTTCGGGCTGGTGCGTGGCGGCCGGATCGCCCAATACGGCCCGGACTTGATAGGAATAGCGCCAGCGGGGTCCGGTCGGTTTGAGCGTGACAGCCGTCGTTTCCGCGCGGGCCGGGGCCACCACCCTGACCGGTAGCGGCGGTTCGGCGCGCATGTTCTCCAACCGTTCGGCGCTGATTTCCACCTCGACCGGCCCGTAGTAGTCGTTGACCACCGCCAGCACCGGCGCTTCGGGAGTGCCGCGATTGCGGAGGCTGATTCTGGCCGGCAATTCGCTGGCCGACAACGGCCGTACCTCGGCCCTGACATCGGCGCCGGGCGGTTTGTCGGTGAAAATCCAGGCGCCGGACGCATCCCGATACTTGTAGAGTTGTTTGGCGAGCCCGACAGCCGTCACGAGCGCCAGCCCGAACATCGCCACCGCGACTAGGACCCGAGGCGGCATCATCCCGAAAAAGCCTCGCTCACGTTTTGAAATGATGGATTTGAATGCCTTGCGAGCTGCTTTTGGCGAGTTCCACCATTTTGGCCGCGACGGTTTCTGCGGGCACTGGCCGATAAGCGCTGAACGGCCCCCAAGCGAACATCGACCAGAAAGGCGCCATCAGCTTGTTCCAGTCCTCGAGCGGTCGGGGTTCGGAACGCTCCCCCAACAGCAGCGCGGGGCGCAAAAGGTGTACGGCTTCGAAAACCAGCTCGCTGACATCGGTCTCGGCGCGTCCTTTGACCCGGTTGTAGAACACCGGTGAACTGGGGTCGGCTCCGACCGACGACACCAGCACGAAGCGAGCCACGCCCCGCGTCGCCGCCAGCTTGGCCAGTTCGACGACATAGATATGGTCCACCTTGGCGAACGCTTCCGGGGAGCCGCTGGCCCGGTAGGTCGTACCCAGGCAGCAAAGCGCGACATCGGCCTCGATCGAGCCCGCCTGTTCGCGCAGGTGCTCGAAGTCGACCACTCGAACGCCGAGCTTCGGATGGGTCTGTTCCAGCGGCCGGCGCGAGAGGACAGTGATGTGGTCGATATCCTGATCCGCCAACAGCTTCTTCAGGCAATGTCCGCCCACCAGGCCGGTCGCACCCGCCAGCAATACCCGGATTCCCGGTCGTTGTCGAAGGCCCATTCACGATGCTCCCACGGCTTGAACCCGGCTAGCGAACCCGGGTCCGCCTCATGCCGGATATCAGGAATTGCTCCATGGTGGTCGAACGGAGCGGCCGCTCGGGGTTTCAGGCGGCCGGTGCGGCGCTGGAGCCGGCTAGCGCTACCCGGCGCGTCAGGCCGTACTGGTTAATTTCTCGTACTTGGCTTGCAACTGTTCCTCGGTTTCGGAATGGCCGGGGTCGGGAAGAATGCAGTCCACCGGGCAAACTTCGATGCATTGCGGGGTATCGAAATGCCCCACGCACTGGGTGCAGCGGTTGGGGTCGATCTCGTAGATTTCCTCGCCCTGGGAGATTGCTTCGTTCGGACACTCCGGTTCGCACACGTCGCAGTTGATACATTCGTCGGTGATCATCAGGGCCATGACGGGTTCCTCTTTGGTTGCGCGCGACCGCCGTTGGATGAAGGCGGTTAATATAGACTTAAATTCGCCCGGATTGCTCCCGATCCGGCTGGGTTTACGAATATTTTAGTCAATTGTTCCGTGGCGCGAATTTCGCCGCCAGCGCCGCCTCCACCTTGGGGTGGACGAACGGCGCGATGTTTCCGCCCAGTTTGGCGACTTCGCGCACCAGGCTGGAGGAAATGAACGAATACTGCTCCGCCGGCGTGAGAAAGACCGATTCGATTTCGGGATAGAGCCGACGGTTCATGTTGGCGAGCTGAAATTCAAACTCGAAATCCGAAACGGCCCGCAGCCCGCGCAGGATGACATCCGCGCCGATCTGTTTGGCGTGGTTGACCAGCAGGATGTCGAAGCCGCAAACCTCGACCGTCGGCAAGTGCGACGACACCTCGCGCGCCAGTGCAACCCGTTCCTCCAGGGAAAACAGCGGTTGTTTGTTGGGGTTGGCGGCGACGCTGACGGTCAAGCGGTCGAACATGCGGACGCCGCGCTCGATCAGATCGATGTGGCCCCGAGTGATCGGGTCGAAGGTGCCCGGATAGATGGCGGCGACGGACATGAAGGTTCCTGGCGGGTGTCGAAGACCCGCCGATTATCGGGAATGACGCGCCTCAAGGCAACCGTTCAGCGACGGCTCAAAACGCGGTTTCACCGGGGATCGGCGAAGCGGTGGCGGCCGGAGTTTCCCGTCGCGCCAACCGGTAAGCCACCGCGCCAGCGGTTTTTTCCCGGACCGGTAACCAGTTCGCCGGTAGGGCCGGTTGCCGTAAGGCCGTTTCCGCTTCCAGATAAATCCAAGCCGTCGGGGCCAGCCAGCCGGCCCGTTCGAGCGCCGCGCCGACCGGTCCCAGGAGGTCGTGGCCGAAGGGCGGATCGAGCAACACGATTTCGAACGGCGCTCCAGGCTGTCGCAACCAAGCGAGGGCTTCGGCGTGTTCGACGCGGGCGTTGCCGGCGTTCAGCCGCGCCAAGTTCTCGCGCAACGCCGCGACCGCCGCCGGATGGCGCTCGACAAAGACCGCCTCGGCCGCGCCGCGCGACAGGGCTTCGATGCCGAGCGCGCCGCTGCCGGCGAACAAATCCAGACAACGCGCGCCGGGCAGCACCGGCGTCAGCCAGTTGAACAGCGTTTCCCGCACGCGATCGGGGGTCGGTCGCAGCCCCGGCAACTCGGGAAACGACAAGCGCCGGCTGCGCCACTGGCCGGCGATGATGCGGAGCTGCCCGGCGCGCTCGCCGCCTCGGCTCATGATCCGGCCGGCTTGACCGGGGTGTCGGGCGAGGTCGGCGCGGGCTGGCCTCCGCCGACGATGACGGTAATCAGCTTGTCCGGATGGACGTGCCGCTGCCAGGCGGTTTTGACGTGTTCCAGGGTGATGCCGTTTATGGCGCCGGGGTAATTTTGTAGGTAATCCAGCGGCAGGCCATAGAAAGCGATCAATCCCAGCGCACCGGCCAGTTTACCGTTTCCGGCGAGATCGAGCGCGAAGCCGCCGGTGATGTTTTGCCGGGCTTCTTCCAGCGCCTGCGGGCTCGGTCCGCGCTCGGTGAATTCCCGCAAGGTGCTTTGCGCCACCTGAAGCGCGGTATCGGCCTGCTCGTTGCGGGTTTGCAGGTTGATCGAGAAGGGTCCGGCTTGTTGCATGGGAGAAAAAGCGCTGTAAGCCCCGTAAGCCAAGCCGCGCTTTTCGCGGATTTCCTGCGAGAGCTGCGAGACCAGCCCGTTGCCGCCCAGGACATGATTGCCGAGAAATAGAGCGTAGTAATCGGGATCGCCGCGCTTGACCCCGAGCTGGCCGATCAGGATATGGTTTTGGCTGGACGGATGAGAGATACGGATGGTTTGGCTGGCGGTGACGGCGGGAACCGGCGGGGGTGGCGGTACGGGTTCGCCTTTTGTCAACCCGCCGACCAGACCGTCCGCCAGTTGCTCGGCGGCGGGTCGGCCCAGATCGCCGACGATGGCGATGACGGCATTGGCGGCGGTGTAGTAGCGATAGTGGAAATCCTGGAGGTTGGCGCGGGTGATGGCGTTCAGACTGGCGCTGGCGCCTTCCGGCGGCGATGCGTAAGGATGATTGCCGTACAGGGCTTTGAAGAAGGCATCCTGAGCGATGGCGCCGGGCGACTGTGCGCGTTCCCGCAGCGCGATCAGCATTTGCTGGCGGACCCGTTCCACCGCCTCCGGCGCGAAAGTCGGCTCTTTGAGCAAGCGGGCGACGGTCTCGACGGCGGGTTGCAGGTAACGCGGTTCGATCAAGCTGCGCAGCGACACCGACGCCGAGTCGCGCCGCGAACTGAAGCTCACTTGAGCGCCGACCTTGTCCAGCCGGTCGGCGATGACATCGGCCGACCAATCGCCGGCGCCTTCTTCCAGCAAGGCGTTGGTCAATTTCGCCAAGCCGGGCTGCGCGCCGTCGCGGATCGAGCCGGCGTTGAACAAAATTTGCGCGTCCACCATGGGTAGTTCGCGCGCGGGGATGAAGTAGACCGGTACGCCGTTGGCCGTGCGCCAGTTTTGGATGGCGGGTACGGCGGCGGCAAGACCGGCGGTCAATAGCAGAGCGGTGGCCAGAAGACCGGTCAGAGCGTGTTTTACAGAGGGCATGATCGGGCGAATCCTTAATCCGCCTTTCCCAGCGGGAGAAAGGTTGAAGGTGAGGGATAATCAGCGCAGTGCATGGTCCATCGCGGGGGGAGACGGGCTCGGGCGGCGGCCGTCGAGCGGCAGCGGTTCCAGCGTGGCCACGGTCAAACGGTCGTCGGTGAGATATTTGCGGGCGACCTCGCGCACCTGTTCCGGGGTCACCGCCTGAACCCGTTGCACGTAGTCGTCGAGCTTGTTCCAGCCCAGGCCGACCGTTTCGAGAGTCCCCAGCCGCATCCCTTGATAGAACATCGAGTCTTGTCGGTAGACATCGGCGGCGACCACTTGCGCCACCACCCGCGCCAGCTCGTCGGCGCTGACCGGTTCCTCGCGCAGCCGCAGCACTTCGGCGCGCAAAGCGTTTTCCAGTTCGGCGCTGGTGTGGCCCGGTGCGGGAGTGCCGGCCAGCACGAACAGCTCTTCCAGCCGTGACGTCAGGCTGTAGCCGGTACCGGCGGAGGCGGCGACTTGGTTGCCGCGAATCAGATTGCGGCTGAGCCGCGCGCTGGTCCCGCCGTCGAGAAGGCCTTCCAAGACCGCCAGGGCGTAGGGTTCCCAAGCTTCGGTGGCGGTCTTTAAAGTC
>DPWB01000048.1 GCA_003527885.1 Candidatus Competibacteraceae bacterium | reverse complement strand
ATCGCCGCCGCCGCCGCTCGGGGGTCGGGCGCTTGGCGGATCGGCCGGCCGACCACGATATGATCCGCGCCGCTCAAAAACGCATCCTCGACATCCATGGTGCGTTTCTGGTCGTCGGCGGTGCGGTTCAGCACCGGCCGGATGCCTGGCGTGACGATCAGCAGCTTTTCGCCGAGGCTCGCCCGCAAGTCGGCCGCCTCCAGGCCGGAGGAGATGACGCCGCGACAGCCGATCTCCAGCGCCCGCCGCGCCCGCGACAGCACCAAGGTCTTGGGATCGCAGGCAAAGCCCAGGTCGTCGAGGTCGCCTTGATCGAGGCTGGTCAGCACGGTAACGGCGAGGATTCCCAAACCGCTAGCCATCTCCCGCACCGCATCGACCGCCGCCCGAAGAATGGCGTCGTTGCCGTGGACCGTCGCGAAGGTGGCGTCATAAGGTTGCAGTTGGCGCACGGCGGAGCGAACCGTTTCCGGCACGTCGAAAAATTTGAGATCGACGAAGACTTTTTTGTCGCGGGCGCGCAGCCACTCGACCAGTTCGAAATAGCCGCCGGCCATAAATAATTCCAAGCCGATCTTGTAAAAGCACACCGCATCGCCCAGCGTTTCGACCAGTTGCCGGGCGGTGGTTGGATCCGGCACGTCCAAGGCAAAAATCAGGCGTTCGGCCGGGGGGATCGGTTTGTTGGAAAGCAGCTTGGAAGCGGTCATGGGGTGTGTTGTGCGGGCCGGCGAGCCGTGGAATGGATAGCGGCGATTCTAGCGCGGTCGGGGTGCTGATAACAGGATCGGGCATCGAACGCTAGCGGATACCGTGCTGAGAGCCGCCCGATCCAGCGCTTTACCGAATAACCCGCACCCGTCACACCTCTTCCGCCAGCGCTCCTGAGATATTTGGCATTATTATTGCTTTGCCAATTTCTGAAAGTGACAAATGATAGTAAGTCGTGTCGTTTTCACGGGTTTTTACACCAGAATGAAGCAGGAATACTATGAAAACCTCCACCGCTCATGCCCGCAGCGGACTCAGTAAATACCGGACTATCGTCGTCTCCATCGCGCTGTTCATCGTTTTCGACCTCGGCGTGTTGGTGATGAATTTTTACATCTCGTCGCAGATCACCAAAGATGCCATCGGGGTCAATCTGGCCGGACGGCAGCGGATGCTCTCGCAACGCACGGCCAAAACGCTGTTACAGCTTCAGAACGCCACTCAAAATAGCGGCGATGTCGAAAAACCGCTTGAAGAGTTGCGTAAGACCTTCAATCTTTTCGATGGCACGCTGCGCTCGTTCAACGAGGGCGGTCAAGCGGTCGGTGGCGACGGCAAGCCGGTTATCCTGGAGCGGGTAGACGACCCCGCGGGACGCGCGGCGATTGAAAAAGCCTTTGCGGTTTGGACGCCTTATCGCGAGAAATTGCAACCGGTGCTGACGGGCGATGTGCCAGCGCGCGTCGCGGCCTTACCCGATGTGGTGTCTTACGCCCTGGCGAACAACGTGCAGATTCTCGATCAGATGAATTTCCTGACCACGGCCTTGGAGCATATGGCCTCCGCCAAGGCCGACCGGTTACGGTTGATTCAGGTGGGGGGTATCACGCTGGCGCTGATGAACTTTTTTGTCATTTTGTTCCATTTTATCCGCCAGTTGCGCGAGAGCGACGCGATGGCCGAAGCGGCTCGTCGCGAGACCCAGGACATCCTGGAGTCGGTTTCCGAGGGACTGATGCTGCTCGATCGCGACCTTAAAATCGGCGATCAATACTCAAGATCGTTGGAAACAATCTTCAACCGCCAAAATTTTGGCGGTTGCTCGTTCCCCGAAATGCTGCGCGAGGTGGTGCCGGAAAAAATTTATAAAGAAGCCAGCGACTACCTCGACATCCTGTTCAAGGAACACGTCAACATCAAGCTGGTGGCGAGCCTCAACCCGCTCGGCAAGGTCCATGCCTACTTTGACTATGGCCAACAGAGCAAATACTTGGCGTTTCAGTTTTCCCGCGTCCACAACAAGGACCGCAAGCTTTTTCACCTGCTGGTGACGGTCAAGGACATCACCGCCCAGGTCATGCTGGAGAACGAGCTGGAGCAGTCGCAAAAGCAGGCCGAGGAAAAGGTGAACATGATGCTCGGCATCCTGCACGTCGAGCCGCCGGTGTTGCGCGAGTTTCTGGACCGCGCCGACCGCTCGCTGCGCGAGGTCAACGACACGCTCAAGCGTTACGGTAGCAAACGCCGCGCTCGGGACGACCAGTACGGCCAGGTGTTGCAGGACATCTTCCCGATCGTGCATACGCTCAAGGGCGAGGCCGCGCTGCTGGAGCTGGCGCTGTTCGTGGATAAGGCCCATGCCTTCGAGGACACCATCAGCGAGTTGCGCGGGCGGGCGAATGTCTCCGGCGATGATCTGCTCAGCCTCACGGTCAAGCTGGACAAGCTGATGAGCGACGTTCAAGCCGTGCGCGAGATGGTCGAACGCATCACCAGCCTGAAGGAAACGTTTGATCCGGCGCCCGCCACGACTGAAGCGGCATCCGTCAAGTTACCGAAGGTGGCGTCTGTCGCGCCGGCGCCGCTCCTCGCCTCCGATGAGTTCCAGCGCTTGGCGCAGAAACTGGCGGACGACCAAGGCAAACAGGTCAGTCTGGCCGCCCATGGCTTTGAAACCTTGGCGCTGGTCGGCGAAGCGGCGGCGACGCTGCGCGATGCGCTGGTGCAACTGGTGCGCAATGCCGTCGTCCACGGCATCGAGGTTCCCCAGGAGCGCACCCGCGCCGGCAAGGCCGCCGCCGGCACCGTTCGGCTGCACGCCAAGGCGGCCGCCGACGGTTACGAGATCATCTGCCACGACGACGGACGCGGCCTCGACGCCGAACGGTTGCGCGCGGCGGCGCTGAAAAGCGGGCGCTGGTCCGCCGAGGAACTGTCGGGTTGGGACGAGCACCGCTTGCGCGGGCTGGTGTTCGAGTCCGGCCTGTCCACCGCCGAAGCGGTAACCACCGCCGCCGGGCGCGGCGTCGGCATGGATGTGGTCAAGCGCAAAGTCGAAGCGCTCGGCGGCCATCTCGCCTTCGCGACCCAGCCCGGTCACTATTGCGCCTGGCGCATCACCCTGCCCGGTGTGCTGGGTCTGGATCAACTTGGGTTCAAGGCCGCTTGACGGCCCTGGCAATGACACAGAGAAGGACAACATGATCAAACTACTGATCGTCGATGATTCCAACATCATCCGGCGCAAGATCGAGCGCAGCGTCAGCGTCGCGGGGCTGACCATCGTCGGCACCGCCGCCAACGGCGTCGAGGCGGTGAAGATGTTCAAACAACATACCCCGGATCTGGTGACGATGGACCTCACCATGCCGGAGATGGACGGCTTGGAGGCGGTGACGGCGCTGCTCGCGCTCAAGTCCGACACCCGCATCCTGGTCGTCTCGGCGCTGGCCGACAAGACTACGGCGATCGAGGCGATACGCCGGGGCGCCAGAGGGTTTCTCTGTAAGCCCTTCACGGATAAAGAACTGAACGATGCTTTGGTGGAACTTTTGGAGTTTGACGTCCGATGAACGAACAACACCTCAAGATTTTTGTCGACAGCGCGACCCACTACTTCAAGCATTTGTCCAATGAACCGGCCGCGGTGCAGGTGCCGTATCTGATCGATCACGACGAGTCGCTGATCTATGACTACACCGGCGTCATCGGCATCGCCGGTCTGTACAAAGGGAACGTTTACTTCAGCGCTCCCGAGGGGATGATGCGTTATCTGCTCACGACCCAGGGCGAGAACAAGCACACCCCGGAGCACTGTCTGGATGTCGTCGGCGAGATCGCCAACACGCTGGCCGGCAACGCCCGACGCGAACTCGGCAGCGAGTTCTTGATCTCGGTGCCGTTCAAGATCGCCGGCAAACCGGACATGATGTTGCTCGCCAAGAAAAGCCGCTCGTATGCCATCCCGATCCAGTGGCGTTTTTATATGGCGGTCTTGGTGGTGAGCGTCGAAGAATAAGAATTGGGCAAAGACCGGACAGCGCCGCGGCGGCGCCCGGTTCGAACCCATCGGTTATTGGGTCGCCCGACCCCATTCGCGCTCGTAATAATGCACCAGGATTTGGTTGTTGAGGCGGTTGATCTCGGCCTCGACCGGCCCCATGTCCGGCGGGAACTGGAACAAGGCCGGTGTGCTCTCGACCGTCAGAAACCGCAAGCCCGGCGGATAGCGCACGGGTGGCTGCCAGGGCTGGCGGGCCGCCAGCGCGAAACCCCATTCGCCGAAGGCCGGCACGTAGGCGTGATATGGCGCCACTTGCAGCCCCACGCTTTCCAGGGTGCGGGCGATGCACCAGAACGACTGGCGGGCGTACAGCGGCGAGGTGGTCTGAATCGCCGCCGCGCCGTTCGCGGTCAGGTGTTTTGCCAGCAGCCGATAGAACGTATTGGTGTAGAGCTTGCCCAGCGAATAATTGCTCGGGTCGGGAAAATCCACCACGATGAAGTCGAAGGTTTCCGCGTCCCGCTCCAGCCACCGGAAAGCGTCGGCATTGACAATTCGCACCTTGGGGGAGTTGAGCGCGTTTTGGTTCAACGGAACGAGCAGCGGATGGCCGGCGAACAGCCGGGTCATCTCCGGGTCGAGATCGACCAGCGTGACGGCTTCGATGGTCTGGTAACGGAGGATTTCACGCACCGCCAGCCCGTCGCCGCCGCCCAGCACCAGCAC
>DPWB01000056.1 GCA_003527885.1 Candidatus Competibacteraceae bacterium | reverse complement strand
ACCTTGTGCGGCATGGTCGAGGAGCCCACTTCACCGGCCACGGTTTTTTGCCGGAAATAGCCGATAGCGATATAGCTCCAGAGGTCCCGGCAGAAATCCAGCAGCACGGTGTTGGCGCGCATCAGCGCGTGGAAAAACTCCGCCATGTAATCGTGCGGCTCGATCTGGATGGTGTAGGGATTCCAGTCCAGCCCCAGATCCTCGGTGACAAAACGTCGGGCTAAACCTTCCCAATCCACGGCCGGATACGCGGCCAAGTGGGCGTTGTAATTGCCGACCGCGCCGTTGAGCTTGCCCAGCAACGGCACCGCCGCCAACTGGGCCCGCTGGCGTTTTAGCCGGTAGGCGACATTGGCCATTTCCTTGCCGAGCGTGGTCGGTGAAGCCGGCTGGCCGTGGGTGCGCGCCAGCATCGGCTGATCGGCATGTTGCTGGGCCAGCCCGGCGATGGCGTCGAGCAAGCCATCCAGTTGCGGCAACAGAATGCGGCGGCGCCCCTCGCGCAGCATCAGCGCGTAGGCCAGATTGTTGATGTCTTCCGAGGTACAGGCGAAATGGATGAACTCGCTGACCGCCTCCAGCTCGGCGTTGCCGGCGATTTTCTCCTTGAGGAGATATTCGATGGCTTTCACGTCGTGGTTGGTGGTGCGCTCGATAGCCTTGACCCGTTGGGCGTCGGCGGAACCGAAGTTTTCCAGCACCCCTTCGAGCGCCTCAATGGCGCCCTCGCTCAACGGTGGCGCTTCCGGGATCTCGGGATGGCGGGCCAAGGCTTGCAACCAGCGCACCTCCACCAGCACCCGGTGGCGGATCAAGCCGTACTCGCTGAAAATCGGCCTTAAGTCGGCAGTTTTGTCGGCATAGCGACCGTCGATGGGTGAAATCGCGGTCAGGGCGGTGAGCTCCATGAAATAATCCTGAATGTGGGTTACGGCACGGCGTCTTGAAATCGTGGGTCGCCCTTATTCTATCGTCTATCGTACCGCCCGAAACATCACCGCGCCCAAGATGATCGCCCCGCCGAGCAGCGCCAGCGGTCCCGGTGTTTCACCCAGCAGCAGGAACACCCAGACCGGATTCAGCACCGGCTCGATCATCGGGATGAGAATGCCCTCGACCGCCCGCACATGGCGCAAAGCCAGCGAGTACATCACGTAGGGCAAACCCAGTTGCACCACTCCAAGCAGCGATAACCCAACCCAGCCGCCGGCGTCCGGCATCGACTGAAACATGAAGGGCAAGCCGATCAAACCGGCCAGCAAATTGCCCAACACCAAGGCCGAAATCGACGATTCCTCGCGGTGACGACGCAAAAACAGCGTCAGCCAAGCGAAACAGAAACCGCTGAGCAGCGCCACCCCGTTGCCGAGATAACCTTCCAAACTCAGTTCATCGCCGAAGAACAACAGCATCCCGACCACGATCATCGCCAGACTCAGCCAGTCGCGACGGTCGGCTCGTTCGCCCAGAAACCACGGGCTGAACAAAATGACGTAAAACGGCGCGGTGTATTGCAAAAGGATGGCGTTGGCGGCGGTAGTCAGCTTGTTGGCGACGACGAACAAGACCACCGTGCCGGCGTAGGCCAGCGCCGCGCCGATCTGCTCGAACGAACCGGTAAAGCGCAACGCCTTGCGAAAGATGAACCCGATGACCGCCGCGCCGATCAGGCTGCGCATTCCCGCTATCGCCAGTGGGTTCCAACTCACCCACTTGATCAACAGACCACCCAAACTCCACAGCAGCGCCGTCGCCAGCAGCAGCCATACAGCGCGGCGATGGGCGGGGTCGATGGCAATGTCGGTTGCAGCGGTCTGGCGATCGGACGCCACGCTCATCCGCCGCCCAGATAAGCGTTGCGGACTTCGGGGTTGGCCAACAAGGCATCGGCGCGGTCTTCCAGTACGACCCGCCCGACTTCCATCACATAGCCCCGATGCGCCAGTTTCAGCGCGGCGCGGGCGTTTTGCTCGACCAAAACGATGGTCACGCCCGCTTCGTTGATCTCCCACAGGGTCTGAAAGATCGCCTTCACCAGCAGCGGCGCGAGACCGAGACTGGGTTCGTCCAGCAGCAGAATGCGCGGGTTGGCCATCAGCGCCCGGCCGATGGCCAGCATTTGCTGCTCGCCGCCGCTCAGGGTGCCGGCCAGTTGGTCGCGACGTTGCGCCAACACCGGGAACAGATCGTGGATCCAGCGCAAGGTCTTGGCGATTTGCGTTCGGTCGTGGCGACTGAAAGCCCCCAGGTCAAGGTTTTCCCGAACGGTGAGCGTACCGAAAACGCGGCGACCTTCGGGAGATTGGGCGATGCCCATGGCCACCAGCCGATGGGCTGGCAATTTGTGGATCGGTTGCGACTCGAAGCGGATTTCCCCCTGCGCCGGTCGTAGCAAACCGCTGATGGCGCGCAGGGTGGTCGTCTTGCCCGCCCCATTAGCCCCGAGAATGGTGACGATTTCGCCTTGTCGGACGCGCAGGTCGATGCCGTGCAACGCCTGGACATTGCCGTAACGGACATAAAGGTTTTCGGCTTCAAGCAGCATGGCGTTCGGGAAAGAGCTTTGTCGGTTTTTAGTAATGGCGGCAATGGCTTGTTGGATGACTGCTATTTTTCTAGCTTCGCTATTTCAGCCAGCGGCAGCTTGGTGATAGCGGCAATTTGTTCCGGCGAGAAATTCAGCGCCACTAATTCGCGAGCGACTTGCAAAGCTTTGAGGCGTTCACCTTTCTCCATGCCTTTCTCCATGCCTTTCTCCATGCCTTTCCGATAGCTCGGCAAACGCTCGATGTCGATCTGTAGCATGTCGTAAGCCTCTTGAATATTGACGCCGAGATGGCGGTTATCGGCCAGAACTTCCAGCATTTGCAGGTATTCGCGCAGGCGTCCTTCATCCTGCCCCGCTAGCGCCCGCAGTTTCAACAGCAACCGCACCACCACCTCCTGAGGGTCGTCACCGCCAAAATCACCCAGGATCGCCAACACCAGCGCGTCAGGGCTTTGGCTATCGTACAGCGTGCGATAGTCGATGTCCCGCATATCGACTATTTCGTAGCGATACTGCAATTGCGGGCTGTCCAGACCCGCCGCCATGCTGAGCCGCTCGGCCCCGATATAGACCAAACATTGATGAACCCGATAACCGGGATAGGTCAAATGAATATCAGCCAAGTAGCGGAGCATCCGCACCGGCATTTGACCGTCGTTGGCGTTCTGGATTTCCAGGTGCAGGATGAAAGGATCGCCCCGAACCGGGTTCACTTTCGCCACCAGATCGGAGCGGCGATCCTCGATCCGTTGTTCTTCGGTCGAGAGTAGTTCGGCATCCACCAGTTCCAGGCGGAACAAATAGACCGCCATATCCAGCAGGATGCGCTTGAGAATGCTTTTGGAGATGATGTCTTTCTGGCCCATCAGGAGCCTTCAGCCATCCAACAGACAGGAGGCGACCGTTTCATTCCCGCATTTCAGGAAAGAGGGAGCCGCGAGTCACCGCGGCCCCCCTCCCGTTAGACCGTCAGCCCGCGGCGAGCAGCAGCGCGTTCAAACGTTTGACGAAACTGGCCGGATCTTCCAACTGCCCACCTTCCGCCAGCAGCGCTTGCTCGAACAGCAGGTGAGTCAGATCGTCGAAGCGACCGGCATCGGCCTCGCCTTGTAAGCGCCCGACCAAGGGATGCTGGGGGTTCAGCTCCAGATAGGGCTTGCTCGTCGGCACGTTTTGGCCGGCGTCGCGCAACATCCGCTCCAGGTGAGCGCTGAGGGCGTATTCGTCCACCACCAGACAGGCCGGCGAATCGGTCAGGCGCGTCGAAACTCGCACCTCCTTGACCTGATCGCCCAACACCTCCTTGACCTTCGCCAGCAAGTCCTTGTACTGATCCTCGGCCTGTTTCTGCTCCTGTTTTTCTTCCTCCGAGGCGATCTTGTCCAGATCCAGCGCGCCCTTGGCGACCGATTGGAAACGCTTACCCTCGAACTCGTTGAGGTGCGACATCAGCCATTCGTCCACCCGGTCGGTCATCAGCAATACTTCCAGCCCTTTCTTGCGGAAAATTTCCAGGTGCGGGCTGTTTTTGGCGGCGGCGAAGCTTTCGGCGGAAATGTAGTAAATCTTGTCCTGACCCTCTTTCATCCGGCCGAGATAATCGCTCAACGACACCGTTTGCTCGGCGCTGTCTGCATGGGTCGAGGCGAAGCGGAACAGTTTGGCGATCTGCTCGCGGTTGCCGTAATCCTCGGCCGGGCCTTCCTTGAGCGCCCGCCCGAACTCTTTCCAGAATTTGGCGTACTTGTCTTTATCGTTCTGCGCCAAATCTTCCAGCAAGCCGAGCACTTTCTTGACCGAGCCGGCGCGGATGCCGTCCACCACCTTGCTGCTTTGCAGGAT
>DPWB01000167.1 GCA_003527885.1 Candidatus Competibacteraceae bacterium | reverse complement strand
GCCGCCGGGGAAGAACAGCGGCGAAACGACATGGCTGTCCGTGGCCATCACCACGCGGCCGGGAGGAACGGCAAATTGGGCGCAGTCGTCTTGGGCGCGCAGCCAGTCGTTGTCGAAGGCGGCAAGAAACAGTTCCTCGACCAATTGCGCCATCGCCCGCCCGCCGCCGCCGTGGCTCATTTCCACGCGGCCGTGAGTCAGGTCGAGCCGGCGGGCGAAGCGCTCGCGACGGCGGTTCATGGGGCCGCTGCCCCACGAAACCGGCCGTAGTGATAGTGGGCGGCGCAAGCGCCCTCGGCGGACACCATGCACGAGCCCAGCGGGTGATCGGGTGTGCAAGCGGCGCCGAACACCGTGCAGTCTTGCGGGTGTTTGACGCCGCGCAGCACGTCGCCGCAGGCGCAGGCTTTGTGGTCGGCGGCGCGAATCGCGGGCAGGTCGAAACGTTGTTCGGCGTCCCATTCGGCGAATTCCGGGCGAATGTGCAAGGCGCTGTCCGGCAGCCAGCCCAAGCCGCGCCATTCGAAGGTCGAACGTCGCGTAAAAACCTCATCCATCAGGCGTTGAGCTTTGCGGTTCCCTCCGGGGTTGACGGCGCGGGTGTATTCGTTTTCCACCTCGGCCTTGCCGGCGTTGATCTGGCGCACCAGCATCGAGATCGCTTGCAGCACGTCCAGCGGCTCGAAGCCGGCGATCACCAGCGGCCGGCGGTGTTCGGTCGCGACGAATTGGTACGGTTCGCTGCCGATGATGGTGCTGACGTGGGCGGGACCGATACAGCCATCCAGTCGAACGGGGGTAGGGGTGGCCAGAATCGCCCGCAGCGCCGGTGGAGTGAGCACATGATTGCAGTACACGCTGAAATTGCCCAACCCCTCTTGTTGGGCTTGCCGGATGGCGACAGCGGTCGGTGGGGTGGTGGTCTCGAAGCCGATGGCGAAGAAGACGATGTGCCGATCGGCCTGGCGACGGGCGATGTCCAGTGCGTCGCTGACCGAGTACACCATGCGGATATCCGCGCCGCGCGCTTTGGCCTTGAGCAGCGTGTCTCCGTGCGCGCCCGGTACGCGCAACAGATCGCCGTAGCTGCACAGGATCACCCGTTCCCGTTCGACCAGTTCGATGGCCGCTTGCAGGCGTCCGCTCGGCAGCACGCACACCGGGCAACCGGGGCCGTGGATCAGCCGCACGCTGGCCGGCAGCAGGTCTTCGATGCCGTGGCGGCAGATCGCGTGGGTGTGGCCGCCGCAGAATTCCATCAGCGCGTAATGCCGCCCCGGTTCAACTTCTCGGCGGATGCGGGCAGCGAGGTTTTGCGCCAGTGCGCCGTCGCGGAATTCATCGAGGTATTTCATGCGCCGTCGCCGCCGGTCTCGATGATCGCCGCCATTTCGGCGAACAGCTTCAAGGTTTCTGCGGCCTCTTCGGGATCGAGCCGGCTGAGCGCGTAGCCGACGTGGACGATGACGTAATCGCCGACCGCCACGTCATCCAGCAAGGCGGTGGAAATCGGTTTGCGCACGCCGCCGCTGTCCACGATGGCTTGTTCGTTATCCAGAATTTCGACGATCTTGGCGGGGATAGCGAGACACATGCGGATGACCTCTCGTGACGGACGGTCGAATGAGCGAATAACGGTTGACTGTAAGAGTAGGCGATCTGGCTCGATCCGAGTTGGAAAAATGGAAAGTTCAAGCAGAGGCGGCCAAGATTGCCACCCAGGCCTGTCCCAAACTAAGTCCGCCGTCATTCGGCGGTGTTTGCGCGGCAGTGAAGACGCGCCAGCCGGTTTTTTCCAAATACGCTCGCAGGTGCGTTGTCAGCAATCGGTTGAGAAAACAGCCGCCGCCGAAAGCGGCTTGTCGGATACCTGACTTCCGGCCCGCCCAAGCTAGCCACTCACCCAAAGCCCGAGCGAGAGTGGCGTGAAAGCAGGCGGCCCCATGCCCGGTTGCAACGCCGTGCGCCAGCCAGGCCAACGACGGCAACAAGTCCAATAGGCCATCATCGCTCAGGTGGAATCCGTCAGCCAACGGCGTTGCCGGACCATATCGGCACGCCAAAGCTTCCAGTTCCATCGCCGCTTGTCCCTCGTAAGCATTGATCTCGCGCACGCCCAATAAAGCGGCGGCGGCGTCGAACAGACGACCGGCGCTGCTGGTTCCGGGAGTATTGATACCCTTATCCAGCATTTGTTGGATGAGTGTCGCTCTCGTCCCGAAACGACGGCTGATTTCGTCGTTTCGCCCCAGTTCATGCAGCACCGCGACCGCCAAGCGCCACGGTTCGCGAGCCGCTCGGTCGCCGCCGGGCAGGGGCAACGGTCGCAAATGACCGAGCCGCTCGAAATACGCGCCGTCCACCCACAACAGCTCACCGCCCCAGATACCACCGTCCGCCCCCAAACCTACACCGTCCAACGCCAGACCTAAAACGGGTTCCTGTAAACCATGTTCCGCCATCACCGCCGCGATATGGGCGTGATGGTGTTGGACGGCGATCAACGCCAAATCCCGTTTCGTTGCGTAACGCGCGGCCAACCGAGTGCTGGGAAAATCCGGATGCAAATCGCAGGCGATCCGTTCCGGCGCGATCCGCAGAATGCGTTGCAGGTGCTCGACCGCTGCTTCGAGCGCGCGGCAGGTTTCGGCGTCGTCGAGGCTGCCGATGTGCGGGGAAAGATAGGCTCGATCATCGCGAGTCAAACAAACGGTATTTTTCAGAAAGCCACCTAACGCCAAAACCGAAGGCCCCGCGCGCGGCAGGCGAATGGCTTGCGGGGTATAACCGCGAGCGCGGCGGACAAACGCGCTTTCCGTCAACACGCTATCGTCGCAGCGCGCCAGAATCGCCCG
>DPWB01000089.1 GCA_003527885.1 Candidatus Competibacteraceae bacterium | reverse complement strand
CGTCATTGTTTTTTTTTTTTAATGATACGGCGACCACCGAGATCTACACTAGATCGCTCGTCGGCAGCGTCAGATGTGTATAAGAGACAGCTTCCAGGATCAGCAGGAACTTGCCCTGGGTGATCATGTAGGTCTTGCAGGTCTCATAGATCAGCTCGCTGACCTCGGCCATGGAACGATGCACCGGCAGGCGCACGATCTGGTAGTAAATGACGCCGCCGAAGACCAGGCCGCCGAGACAGACCAGCAAGCCGACAAATAGCAGCGACCAGCCGGACGCGCCACCGAAGAACGCCGCCAGCGACGCATCGCTCAAATCCGGCAACACCAGATTGGCCTCGCTGACGTGACCGCTCGCCGCCAGCGCCGGCAACGCTCCCAACCCGGCAACGATCAGCGCGATCAGCAGCAGGCCGTGCGCCAGCCTCCCTAAAACAAGCCTGAAATTAACCGATGTCATCTGTGTTCCTCAAAACTTAGGTCTCCTAATAAAGGGTTCCATGATCCTGGCTGGGGGCGGGTGCGCCCATGGTGGATCGCACGGCGCGGTCGAGGCGGTCGGTAAAATAACCGGCCCGGTCACGTCGCGAGCTTGTACTATCACGGGAAAAATCAAAAGATCATGGCGTTCGAGCTTTTTCCGAGCAATAGATTAGCGCAACTTCAACTACTTTAGGAGTTAGTCAGTTTCGGTTAAGGTGTCAATCAAGGTAGTCAAACAGTCCTGCATGGCGGGTCGGTCAAGCACGGTTTCGAACGGAGCAAACAAATGGCGCTCAAGGTACATGTCGATGTGGTCAGCGCGGAAAAGGAGCTGTTTTCCGGGCTGGCCGAGATGGTGGTGGCGACGGCGGAACTGGGCGAGATGGGCGTTTTACCGGGCCACAGCCCGTTGCTAACTCGCTTGAAACCCGGCCAAATCCGCATCCAGATATCAGCCGAGGAGACGCATGTCATTTACGTTTCCAGCGGCCTGCTGGAAGTCCAGCCGCATGTGGTGACCGTGCTGGCCGACTACGCCGAGGACGCCGCCGACCTCGACGAAGTGACCACCATCAAGGCGCAGGAAGCCGCCCGTCGGGCCTGTCAGGATTCCATGTTCAACGTGCACTGCGCCAGAACGCTCGCCGAAGCCACGGCGCAGCTGCAAGCGATCGAACGCTTGCGCCGCCAAGTGCGCCGGCAAAGCCAATAAGCGAAACGCCGCCCCCATGCCCGCCTCCAAACCCTGCCTGTGGGTCGATGGTTCCGCTTGGCTGCACCGGGCGTTCAACGCCCTGCCGCCGCTCAGCACCAAGACCGGCGAGCCGACCGGCGCGCTGTATGGCGTGCTGAACATGCTGCGCCGGCTATTGGCCGACTACCGGCCCGATTATCTGGCGGTGGTGTTCGACGCGCCCGGCAAGACCTTCCGCCACGAGCAATTCGCCGACTACAAGGCCCACCGCCCGCCGCTGGACCCGGAGTTGCTCCGCCAGATCGAGCCGCTGCACGCCTGCGTGCGCGCCTTGGGGTTGCCGCTGTTGCAGGTGGCGGGGGTGGAGGCGGACGACGTGATCGGCACGCTGACCCGACAGGCCACCGCCAGGGGATTGCCGGTCTTGATCGTCAGCGGCGACAAGGATTTGGCGCAGTTGGTGGGCGAGCGGGTGCGGATGCTGGACACCATGAAAAACGCGGTGACCGACAGCTCCGGGGTCGAAAAAAAATTTGGCGTGCCACCCGCGCTGATCGTGGATTGGCTGGCGCTGGTCGGCGATTCCTCCGACAACATTCCCGGCGTGGCGGGCGTGGGTCCGGTCACCGCCGCCAAGTGGTTGCAAAAATACGGCTCCTTGGATCGGTTGGTGGCGAATGCCGCCGCTATCTCCGGCAAGGTCGGCGACAAGCTGCGGGAAGGGTTGCCGCAACTGGCGTTATCCCGACAACTGGCGACCTTGGATTGCGCGGTGCCTTTGCCCGTTACTTTCGAGGAGTTGCGGCCCGCGCCACCCGATGTCGCCGCGCTGCGCACCTTGTACGAACACTACGGGTTCCGTTCTTGGCTGCGGGATTTGCCGGCGGGCGGGACGGTCGGTCCCCCGGTTTCACCGGCGCCGGTCGGCGGGTCGCCACCGCCCGTCGGCGAGCCGGAAACCCCGGTGGATGAGGTGGGTCCACCGGTGTATCAACTGGTGCTCGATCAACCCGCGCTCGATGGCTGGCTGGAGCGGTTGAGCGCGGCCGAACTGTTCGCGTTCGACACCGAAACCACCAGCCTGAATTATCTGGATGCCCGCATCGTCGGGGTATCCTTCGCGGTGACGGCGGGCGAGGCGGCTTATGTCCCCTTGGCGCACGATTATCCCGGCGCGCCGGATCAGTTGAATCGGGAGGCCGTGCTGGAGCGGTTGCGCCCGCTGCTGGAAGACCCGACCCGGCCCAAGCTCGGCCAGCATCTCAAGTACGACGCGCACGTATTGGCCAACCACGGCATCGCGCTGCGCGGCATCCGCCACGATACTTTGCTGGAATCCTACGTGCTGGATTCCACCGCCCGGCACGACATGGATTCGTTGGCGGAACAGCATTTGAAGCTGCGCACCATCCGCTTCGAGGACGTGGCGGGGAAGGGCGCGAAACAATTGACTTTCGATCAGGTGGCGCTGGAGCAGGCCGGGCCGTATGCCGCCGAGGACGCGGATGTGACCTTGCGCCTGCACCAACGCTTGTGGCCGCGACTGGAACGGGAACCGGCGCTGCGGCGTTTGTATGAGGAGATGGAGATTCCGCTGATCGAGGTGCTGTTGCGCGTGGAGCGAACCGGCGTTCGGGTGGATGCGACGGCCTTGCGCCAGCAAAGCGGCGAGTTGGCGAAACGGCTGTGGGAGCTGGAGCAACAGGCGTACGAACTGGCCGGCGACCGCTTCAATCTCGGTTCGCCCAAGCAGTTGCAAGCCATCCTGTTCGAGCGCCTGAAGCTGCCGGCGGGCCGCAAAACCGCCACCGGCCAATCGTCCACCGCCGAGGCGGTCTTGCAGGAGCTGGCGCTGGACTATCCCTTGCCCAAGGTGATCTTGGAGCATCGCGGTTTGAGCAAACTGAAATCGACTTACACCGACCGGCTTCCCGAACAGATTCAAGCGCGCACCGGCCGGGTTCACACCTCCTACCAGCAGGCCGTGACCAGCACCGGCCGTTTGTCGTCCACCGACCCCAACTTGCAAAACATCCCGATCCGGACCCCGGAAGGCCGGCGTATCCGGCAAGCCTTCGTGCCGGAGCCGGGCTGGGTGATGCTGGCGGCGGATTATTCGCAGATCGAATTGCGGATCATGGCGCACCTGTCCGGCGACGAGGGGCTGTTGCGCGCGTTCGCCGGAGGGGCCGACATCCATCGCGCCACCGCCGCCGAAGTGTTCGGGGTAGCGCTGGGGCAGGTCAGCGCCGAGCAGCGGCGCAGCGCCAAGGCGATCAATTTCGGCTTGATCTACGGCATGTCGGCGTTCGGGCTGGCCCGGCAATTGGGCGTCGAGCGCGGCGCGGCGCAAGATTATATGCACCGTTATTTCGCCCGCTACCCGGCGGTCAAGGCGTACATGGACGACACGCGCCGCCGCGCCGTCGAGCGAGGTTATGTGGAGACCGTGTTCGGCCGTCGCCTGTATCTGCCCGACCTTCGCGCCCGCAACGCCCAACTGCGCCAAGCGGCGGAACGGGCCGCCATCAACGCCCCGATGCAAGGCACCGCCGCCGACATCATCAAGCGGGCGATGCTGGCGGTGGATCGCTGGTTGCAGGAATCCAATTTTCCGGCGCGGATGCTGATGCAAGTCCACGACGAGTTGGTGTTCGAAGTGCGGGAGAGCGCCGCGCCCGAAGCCGCCGAGCGGATTCGGGCGGCGATGGTCGCGGCGGCGGCGCTGCGCGTTCCGCTAGAAGTGGAAGCCGGCACCGGCGCCAATTGGGACGAGGCGCATTGAGGTGGCCCGACAAAGCGGTGCTGCCGCGATGCGATAGCGCTGCCGTTAGGTCGCGTAATCCCTGGACGCCAGCACCTCTTCGATTTCGCGGGCGCATCGGTCGAACAGCATGATCGTTTCGACCACCATCGTTTCGATGCGCGTTTTGGCCGTGCCGTCATCCGCCGAATAAGCCCGCGCCAAATCCAGGTCGATCTCCAGATGAGAGGGGCCGTCATCATGCGGGATGAGGTGCACCTCCCCCCAGATCCAGCGCTTGCGGGAAAAGCGCTCCAAAAAAGCGGGCTGGCCGGTTAAAAAGGCCGACAGCTCCTCCGCCACGAACTCGGTGCCCGCAAGCACCGAGAAAAAGCGCGGCAGATCCTTGGAGTAGGACGATTCGATCAGGGTCCGAACGCTGGGAAGCAGGGGTCCATCGAGGTCCGACAGGCCCAGGCATTGGGCGTCTTTCTTCCAGTGGCTGGCATGTGAGCCCTCTTCTTGTTTCATGACCGCCACCGCTCTAGCCAATTCGGTGAAGGTTTGATTGACCCGCTCTCGACCGGCGCCACAAAACCGCCGCTTCAACGGATCTCGCGGTAACCGTTGCTTGTCGATGGCGATTTCAAACTCGCGTACGAACGGCCAGAACCCGATATGTAACGCTTCGCTAGCGCTCATTTCACCGCGCCCCGCGCGGCGGATCAACGAAGAGGACCGCATCCCGTCGCGCGCGATGGCGCGCAGGTCCGCCATTGCAAAAAAAGCTGTGTCATCGTCGAAAAACAGACTCGCGTGCATTTGTTACCCCCGCCGCTTCAACTATGAAAAGCAAACCGACAATTCGTCTGAAATCCCGGTTTTTCCAAATATAACATCTAATATACACTAAAGCGAATTAATCGGTTAATATATAATAAATGTATATTATTGAGAATATAAAAATAATGCTATACAGGTTAATTAATTTCAAAAATATTACACCTTTTTTCCGAGATAGGCTACTTTTGGTTTGAGGTTTCTTCCCTGCACGGATCAAACGGTTTTGGGAGAGCGGCTGAAAGGATTTGTAAAAATGCAAATTCGAAAAGGCGCGCTACTCTGGCGGCTGGACAAATGTCCGGTGCTGAGAAATGATGGATCCGCGCGATTCCACTCGACCGGAGCGACCGGTTTGCCCGGTCGGCCACTGTGAGGGATTGACCATGCGTTCGCGGTTGTCGTTGTTTCTACTGCTGCTGGCGAGTCTGAGCTGGGCTCAAGAAAAGCCCGATCCAGCCGGACTGGAACCTGTTCCCGACGGACCTCCCGAGACCGGCCGGGAATCGAACGCGCCGGCGCCGGAAGTCACCATCCGGCAGCGCGGTGACCGGGGGAGTATCGAGGAATATCGGGCCGGAGGCATCCTCTATATGGTCAAGATCGTACCGGCCAGGGGAGTGCCTTATTATCTGGTGGATACCGACGGAGACGGCAATTACGAGACCCGCTACAGCGAGCTTGAGGACGGGATGTTGATTCCGGCGTGGGTGTTGCTGCGCTGGTGAGCGCCGCGGCCGAAAGTTAACAGCCCCGGCTCACTGCGAAGGTCGCCATTGCGAGGTCTCCCGTTTGAGCTGGGCGCGGAGCTTGGCGCGATCCGCCGAGCGGGATGGCTGGTGCGCGCCGCCCTTGCGCAGGATCGGCGCGGTAGCGACGGGGTTGCGGCGTTTGCGCATGGCGGGAGTCTCCAGATGAGCCCCTCACCCGCCAGCACGGGGAGGGGTGTCATGCAAGGTGGGTCTAGCGGGCTATCCTTTCACGCAGACCACTTGCTTGAGGGTGTGAACCACCTCGACCAAATCCGCCTGATGGGCCATCACTTGGTCGATGTCCTTGTACGCGCCCGGAATTTCATCGAGCACGCCCGCGTCCTTGCGGCATTCCACCCCGGCGGTTTGCGCGATCAAGTCCTGCGGGTCGAAGGTTTTCTTGGCTTTGCCCCGGCTCAAGCGCCGGCCCGCGCCGTGCGAGCAGGAGCAGAACGATTGCGGTTCGCCCTTGCCGCGCACGATGTAGGATTTGGCCCCCATGCTGCCGGGGATGATGCCCAATTCGCCCGCGCCGGCGCGGATCGCGCCCTTGCGGGTGACGAACACCTCTTCCTCAAAATGCCGCTCCACGGCCACGTAGTTGTGATGGCAGTTGATCGCCTCGCGGGTTAGGGTAAACGGCGGCAACTGCCGGCCCAAGGCATCCAAAATCAACTTCATCATCTCGCGGCGGTTGGTCGTGGCGTAATCTTGCGCCCACCGCACCGCCTCCACGTAATCGTCGAAGTGTTTCGCGCCTTCTTGCAGGTAGGCCAGATCGCGATCCGGCAGGCTGGCGATGTGCTGGCCCATGTCCTTGCGCGCCAGATCGATGAAGTAGCGGCCGATGATGTTGCCGATGCCGCGGCTGCCGGAGTGCAGCATCACCCATACGTCCTGATTTTCGTCCAGACACAGTTCGATGAAGTGATTGCCGCCTCCCAGCGTGCCCAACTGCTGCGCCCAAGTCCGTTCGACGTTTTTCTGCATCTTGAGGATACCGGGATGCTTGCCGACGATGCGCTCCAGGCCGCCGTCCAGGGCGCGAACCGCTGAAGCCGGCACACCGGGCTTGTCGGCGTGCATGGCGAAACCGACCGGCACCGTCGCTTCGATGGCCGCGCGCACCGGCTTCAAGTTATCCGGCAACTGGCTGGCCTTGAGGCTGAGCCGTACCGCGTTCATCCCGCAGCCGATATCGACCCCGACCGCCGCCGGGATGATGGCGCCTTTGGTCGGGATGACCGCGCCCACGGTCGCGCCGATACCGACATGGACATCGGGCATCGCCGCCACATGGCTGTGGATGAACGGCAGTTGCGCGATGTTGGTCAACTGCGTCAAGGCTTGCGGGTCCACGTCGTCGGTGTAGATTTTGACCGGTGCCTTGGCCTTGGTGATAATCCGTTGGATAGGCATGATGGTTACTCGCTGCAATGAAAGCGCTCGATCGGACGCCCCAACAAAAAACCCTGGCTGACGGGTTGTCATCCAGGGTTTTTCTGGTTCGGGGAACCGGCTCGGAAGACAACGGGCGCCTGCCGAGGACCGCTCGGAAGGCGTTATGGGGTGGCGAATTGCGGTTTGAGCATGGGGTCACCTTCCAGAGACGGGTGGGTTTGCAGCCGGTGGCGGCGCGCGATTATTCAAGGTTACCGGAGCAATGTCAATCAGGGGTTGGAAGCCGGAAACGGAACGATCGCGGGGGCGAGAATCTGGGTGTCGGGCGGCAGGGCCAGCATGAACAGGATCAAGTCCGCCACCCGCTCCGGCGGCAGGGCGTTGGCCGGTGCCGGGATGGGATGGTTCTGCCGCCAGATCGGCGTGGCCACCGCGCCCGGCAAGACGGTTTGGACGCGGACG
>DPWB01000344.1:12426-13978 GCA_003527885.1 Candidatus Competibacteraceae bacterium | reverse complement strand
CGCGGCCACCGGCACCGACACCGGTGGCTCGATCCGCCAGCCCGCCGCGCTGTGCGGCCTGACCGGCATCAAACCGACCTACGGCCGGGTGTCGCGCTGGGGCATGATCGCCTACGCCTCCAGCCTCGATCAGGGCGGCCCGATGGCGCGCACCGCCGAGGACTGCGCCCTGCTGCTGGGCGCGATGGCCGGTTTCGACCCGCGCGACTCCACCAGCGTGGAGCGGCCGGTGCCGGATTATGCGGCCGCGCTCGACCGGCCGCTGGATGGCTTGAAAATCGGCCTGCCGAAAGAGTATTTCGGCGACGGTCTGGACGATCGGGTCGCCCGCGCGGTCGAGGCCGCCATCGCCGAGTATCGGAAACTGGGCGCGACCGTGCTCGACATCAGCCTGCCCAACGGCCGGCTGGCGGTTCCCGCCTATTACGTGATCGCCCCGGCGGAATGCTCGTCCAATCTGGCGCGCTTCGACGGGGTGCGCTACGGTCACCGCTGCGACCATCCGAAGGATTTGGCGGACCTGTACACCCGCTCGCGCGCCGAAGGCTTCGGGGCCGAAGTCACCCGCCGTATCCTGGTTGGCACCTTCGTGCTGTCCGCCGGTTACTACGATGCGTATTATCTGAAAGCGCAGCAAATCCGGCGCTTGATCAGCGACGATTTCCGGCGCGCCTTCGCGCAGGTGGACGTGATCGCGGGACCGACCTCGCCGACCGTGGCCTTCAATCTGGGCGAAAAAATCGACGATCCGATCACCATGTACCTGTCCGACACCTACACCATCGCGGTCAATCTGGCCGGCCTGCCGGGGCTGTCGCTGCCGGTCGGTTTCGTCGGCCAGCGCCCGGTCGGCCTGCAACTGATCGGCGATTACTTCGCCGAAGACCGCCTGCTGAACGTGGCGCACCGCTACCAGCAGGCCACCGACTGGCACGCCCGCGCGCCCGCCGCGTTCGCCTGACGCTCACTCATCATCGCAAGGTTTCGACGGATGGAATGGGAAACGGTCATCGGGCTGGAAATCCACGCCCAACTCGCCACCAAGAGCAAAATTTTCTCCGGCGCCGCGACCGCCTACGGCGCCGAACCGAACACCCAAGCGTGCGCCATCGATCTCGGCCTGCCGGGCGTGCTGCCGGTGTTGAACCGTGAAGTGGTTCGCATGGCGGTGATGCTGGGCTTGGCCATCGGCGCCGAGGTGGCGCGGCGCTCGGTCTTCGCCCGCAAGAATTACTTTTATCCCGACCTGCCCAAGGGCTACCAAATCAGCCAGTACGAGCTGCCGGTGGTGCAAAAGGGCCAGTTGACCGTCGACTTGGACGACGGAACCAGCAAGCCCATCGGCATCACCCGCGCCCATCTGGAGGAGGACGCCGGCAAATCGCTGCACGAGGATTTTCACGGCCAGTCGGGGATCGACCTCAACCGGGCCGGCACGCCGCTTTTGGAAATCGTCTCCGAGCCGGACTTGCGTTCGGCCAAGGAAGCGGTGGCCTACATGAAAAAGCTGCACCAGCTGGTGGTTTATCTGGGCATCTGCGACGGCAACATG
>DPWB01000344.1:6976-12207 GCA_003527885.1 Candidatus Competibacteraceae bacterium | reverse complement strand
CAACATGCAGGAAGGCTCCTTCCGTTGCGACGCCAATGTGTCGGTACGGCGCAAGAATGACCCCAAGCTCGGCACCCGCGCCGAAATCAAGAACCTCAATTCGTTCCGCTTCGTCGAGCGAGCGATCGAATTCGAGATCGAGCGGCAAATCGACTTGATCGAAGCCGGCGGCAAGGTGGTGCAGGAAACCCGGCTTTACGACCCGGACAAAGGCGAAACCCGGTCGATGCGGGGCAAGGAGGAAGCCAACGATTACCGCTACTTCCCCGACCCCGACCTGTTGCCGCTGGTCATCGACGAGGCGTTCATCGCGGCCGCTCGCGCCGGCCTGCCGGAATTGCCCGACGCCAAGAAGCAACGCTTCACGACGCAATACGGCCTATCGGCTTACGATGCCGGGGTGCTGACCACCAGCCGCGCCTTGGCCGATTACTACGAAGCGACCGTCGCGGCGCTGGCCGGAGAGCCGAAGCTGTGCGCCAATTGGGTGATGGGCGATCTGTCGGCCTTCCTGAACAAGGACAATCGCGACATCGCCGCCAGCCCGGTCAGCCCGACGCGCTTGGCCGGCCTGCTGCGGCGGATTCAAGATCGAACCATCTCCGGTAAAATCGCCAAGGAGGTGTTCGAGGCGCTGTGGGCCGGCGAGGGCGACACCGACGCCATCATCGAAAAGCGCGGCCTGAAACAGATCACCGACAGCTCCGCCATCGAACAGGTGATCGATGAAGCGATCGCGGCCAACCCCGAGCAACTGGCGCAGTACCGCGCCGGCAAGGACAAGCTGTTCGCCTTTTTCGTCGGTCAGGTGATGAAAGCCTCCAAGGGCAAAGCCAACCCACAACAGGTGAACGATCTGCTGACGGTGAAGCTGAAAGGCTGAGCCGACGGTCTGCCCATCATGGCCGAGCGCGATTCCCTGCACCGCTTTCTCTTCGAGCGGCTGGCCGCCCGCGGTGAGATCGTCCATCTCGATACCGCGTGGCGGACGGTGCTCGAACGCCGCGCTTACCCGCCGGCGGTGCGGCAGGTGTTGGGAGAAGCGACCGCCGCCGCGGTCCTGCTGTCGGCCGCCATCCAGTTCGACGGCCTGCTGACCCTGCAAATCCAGGCACGCGGGCCGCTGCGGCTGTTGGTGGTCCAAGTCACCCCGGAGCGAACCTTGCGCGCCTTGGCTCGCTGGGACGGCGAACCGGAACCGAAACCGCTGCGGGAGTTATGCGGCGACGGCACGCTGGTGTTGACCCTCGATCCCGGTCAGGGCCGGGAACCGTATCAGGGCGTGGTGAGCTTGTGCGGCGCGACCTTGGCCGAAGCGCTGGAAGACTATTTCGAGCGCTCCGAGCAGTTGCCGACCCGGCTGCGGCTGAGCGCCGACGGACGGGTCGCCGCCGGGCTGCTGCTACAACGGTTACCCGACGCTGTCGCCGCCGACGCGGACGCTTGGAACCGCCTGGAAACGCTGGCCGCCACCCTGCAACCGGCCGAGCTGCTGGGGCTGGACGCCGCCACCCTGTTGCGCCGGCTGTTTCACGAAGAAGACGTGCGGCTGTTCAAACCGAAGGCTTTTGCCTACCGTTGCACTTGCTCGCGGGAACGCACCGCCGCCATGCTGCATACGCTGGGAGCGACCGAACTGCGGCAAACCGTGGACGAACAGGGCGCAATCCAGGTCGATTGCGAATTTTGCGGCCACCGTTACGCCTTCGACGCCATCGACATCGCCGGCGTGCTGGCCGGCGCGGCGGCGGACGCTTCGATCACCCGCCACTGACGCCCATGCTCTTTCTGTTCAACCTGTTCCTCGACATTTGCCTGTTCCGCAAAGCGCCCCAAGACGTGCCGGCCTCGACGCCCCTGCTAAAAATGTGCCTGCTGGCTTACGCGCTGTCGGGCTTGCTGGTCCTGTTGATCAGCGCCCCGGTCGCGGTGGCGCTGTTGCAAACCCTGCTGGACATGGCGCTGTTGGGCGGGCTGCTCTATCTGGGACTGACCCTGCGCCGGCACCCGCAACGGTTCGCACAAACCCTCGGCGCCCTGACCGGTTCCGGCGCCCTGCTGGGCTCGCTGGCCTTGCCGCTGATGTTCTGGATCAGCCAACAGGGACGGGAAGGCGATATCGAGCTACCGTCGTTACTGCTGTTGGGGTTGATGGTCTGGAGCATCGCGGTCATGGCCCACATCCTGCGCCACGCCTTCGAGACCTCTATTTGGCAGGGCGCTTTATACGCGCTGGGCTACACGTTTCTGTCCTGGACGCTGACGGGCTGGATCGGCCCGCAACCTGCCTGAACCGAACCGGCCCGTTCCGCTCTCGGACCCATCGGGGAGACTCGCACATGCACATTCATATTCTCGGTATCTGCGGCACCTTCATGGCCGGCGTCGCCCTGCTGGCCCGCGCCGCCGGCCACACCGTTTCGGGCTGCGACGCCAACGTCTATCCGCCGATGAGCACCCAACTGGCCGGGGCCGGCATCGCGCTGCGGGAAGGCTACGATCCCGGCCAACTCGCCGAATTCCAGCCCGACATGATCGTGGTCGGCAACGTGATGAGCCGGGGCCGCCCCATCGTCGAAACCCTGCTCGACGGCAACCTGCCCTACACCTCCGGGCCGGCGTGGCTGGCCGAGCACGTGCTGCGCGACCGGCACGTACTGGCGGTGGCCGGCACCCACGGCAAAACCACCACCAGCAGCCTGCTGGCCTGGATCCTGGACGACGCCGGCCTGGAACCCGGCTTCCTGATCGGCGGCATTCCGGCCAACTTCGGCCAGTCCGCCCGCTTGGGTCGCGCGCCTTTCTTTGTGGTGGAAGCGGACGAATACGACACCGCGTTTTTCGACAAGCGTTCCAAGTTCGTCCATTACCGGCCGCGCACGCTGGTGTTGAACAATCTGGAATTCGATCACGCCGACATCTTTCCCGATCTGGCCGCCATCCAGCGCCAGTTCCATCACCTGCTGCGCACCGTGCCCGGCGCGGGCTTGGTCGTCGCCAACGGCGACGACGCGAACTTGACTGAGGTGCTGGCGCTGGGCTGCTGGACGCCGGTGGAAAAATTCGGCGCGGGCGACTGGGAAGCACGCGATTTCGCCGCCGATGGCAGCGCCTTCGAGGTGTGCCATCAAGGTGTGCGGCAGGGCCGGGTGGCATGGTCCCAGTCGGGAGCGCATAACGTGCACAACGCGCTCGCCGCCATCGCCGCCGCCCGTCATGCCGGCGTGCCGTCCGAGCGGGCGATCCACGCGCTGGCCCGTTTCGAAGGGGTCAAGAGACGCCTGGAAACGCGCGGCGCGGCCAACGGCGTGACGGTGTACGACGATTTCGCCCACCACCCCACCGCGATTGCCACCACGCTGGCCGGTTTGCGCGCCCGCGTCGGCGACCGGCCGATCATCGCCGTGCTGGAGCCGCGCTCCAACACCATGAAACTGGGCGTTTTCAAGGACAGCCTGGCCCCGGCGCTGGCGGCGGCGGACGCCGTGGTGCTGTACCAGGCGCCCGATCTGGGTTGGGATCTGGACGCGGTGGCGACGGCGCTCGGCTCGCGCGGGCAAGTCTGCCACACGCTCGATGACACTTTGGCCGCGATTAGAGAACGAGCCGAACCGGGTACGCAGGTATTGATCATGAGCAACGGCGGTTTCGGCGGCATTCACGAGCGCCTGCTGCAATCCCTGCGCGCGGGTGGCGGCTGAGCGCGGCTGGCGATTTCCGGCTCGGCTCGAAGCGCGTTTCCAGGCTCGCCCGCTCTCTGCCGAAGCTGGAGGCGGCTATCGGTCTTCCGTCATGACGGGATTCGCCGCGAGGGCCGCGCGCAGCGTCAGCAAGGCTTTATCGAACTCGAAGCGAACCATTTCCCCGCGCAAGCGAATGGCCGCAGGTCCCAAAACGGCCTCGATCAGCAACGCCGACTCAAACCAGAGCGCGTTGGCGCGGGTATCGTCCTCGGCTAGCAAAACGTCCAATTGCGCCAGCGCCTCGCGCGCCCGGACCCGATCCTCGGCCGATAACGCCGACGGTGGCGCGACCGCAGCCACCCCGTGGCGTCGCGAAAGCTGCTCCAGCGCCGGCGCTGGCGTCAAGGCGGCGGTCGCGGCGTTCGAGCCCGGCTCGACCGCATTTGCCCCCACCGCAACCGGCAACCAAGCCAGCAGCGTCCGATAGAGGATTTCCGGCGTCACCGGCTTGCCGATGAACGCGTTCATGCCGGCATCCAGACAGTGCTGGCGATCTTCGTCGAAGGCGTTGGCCGTCATCGCCAGGATCGGCAAACTCGTCTTGTCAGGCAAGCGGCGGATGGCCTGGGTCGCTTCAAGGCCGCCCATGACCGGCATCTGCATATCCATCAACACCAGCGCATAGTCATTGTCGCGCACCCGCTCCACCGCCTCTCGGCCATCGCCGGCGACTTCCACCACCAGCCCGGCATGTTCCAGCAGCGCGCGGGCCACCTCCTGATTGACCGGATTGTCCTCGACCAGCAACAGCCGCGCGCCGCGATACTGTCGGGCCAGCCGCTGTTCGGGAGGGATATCGGGCGCGACAGCGGCATATTGGGCCGCTTCATCCGCCACCTTGCCCAGCCGGACCGTCAGCCAGAAGGTGCTACCGACGCCAAGGGTGCTGGAGACTCCCACGGCGCCGCCCATCAGCAGCGCCAGCCGCTGGCTGATCGCCAGCCCCAAGCCGGTGCCGCCGTATTGGCGCGTGGTGGAATCATCCGCTTGCACGAAGGCTTGAAACAACCGCGACTGTTGGCCCGGCGTCAGGCCGATGCCCTGATCTTCCACTTCAAGACGCAACAGCACGCTTTCACCGTCCTGGGCGTCAAGCCGAGCGCGCACGGTAATTTGCCCGCGTTCGGAAAATTTGATGGCGTTACCGATGAAGTTCAACAAGACTTGGCGCAAACGCAACGAATCGCCGCGCAACCGCGCCGGCACCTCCGGCGCGATCACGTGGAGCAGCCCCAAGCCCTTGGCGGCCGCCCGCTCCCCCAGCAGGCTGAAGGTATGGTCGATGAGATGAACCAGCGAAAACTCGGCTTCTTCCAAAATCAGCCGGCCGGCCTCGATCTTGGATAGATCCAGAATGTCGTTGAGGATGCGCAGCAGATGTTGCGCGGCGTCGCTGATCTTGAGGAGCGGCTCCCGTTGCTTGGGCGCATCGATCTGCTGGCTCAGCAAATGGGTCAAGCCGATGATCGCGTTCATCGGCGTGCGGAT
>DPWB01000344.1:3092-6679 GCA_003527885.1 Candidatus Competibacteraceae bacterium | reverse complement strand
TCGTGGCTCATGTTGGCCAGAAACGTACTCTTGGCCCGGCTCGCCGCTTCGGCGGCATCCTTGGCCTCCAGCAAAGCGGCCTGCTGGCGTTCGCTGTCCAGACAAAGCTTCAGGCTGCGGGCGAATTTGGTCAGAATGGGTGGAAACAGCACCTTCGCCTGCCGCGCGGCGGCGTCCGGCGGTTGCGCCGAAAACAGCAAGACGTGACCGACCTCCGGCAAAATCAGGTTCAACGCATGAGGGTAGCGCGCCCCAGCAGGAAACCAACCCGATTCGGAATGGGCCTGATCGTCTTGCAGCAACCGCGCCGGCCAACGCAGGGTCTGCCCTTCCAGCTCGCGCAGAGACTGGCTGCCCACCGTGCTGTAGACCTGTGCCTCCACGCTGGCCGCCGCCTCATTGACCGGCTTGGAATCGAGCAGCAACGCACCGCAAGCGCAACCCGTATGGACCAGCAACTGCTGGAGCATCCCGGTCGCCAGCGGGCGCGGGCGCGTTTCGCCGGCCATGGTCAGCGCCAAGTTGTAGAGGATGCTTATGGATTGGTTTTGGTTCGGGTCCAAACGATGTCACACCGTCCGTTCAGTGAAACAGTTCAAGCCAAGACCCTCTCGCCCAGCAAGCTCCCGACCCGTTCAAGCATCGGCCACCGGCGCGCTGGGCAAGCGTTCGAACTTGGCGAGAACGTCCGCCTCGCTGTCAGCGTACCGGGCGGCGATGGCTTCGAATTCATCCAAACAGTCCAGAAAAGCGTCCACGATATCCGGGTCGAAATGGCTCGCCCGCCCCTGGCGAATAATATTAACCGCGCGCTCGAACGGTAGCGGCGCCTTATAGACCCGCCGGGCGATCAACGCATCAAACACGTCGGCCAAGGCCATCAGGCGGGCCGGAACGGGGATGGCGTCGCCGGCCAACCCTTCGGGATAACCGGAACCGTCCCATTTTTCATGGTGGTAATGGGCGATGTCCTTGGCGATGCGCAGAAATTCCACGGGCTTCTCGGCATCCTGCTCGGCTTGTTCGATGGCGTCGCGCCCCAGCCGGCTATGCGTTTTCATGATCTCCCACTCCTGCGGGGTCAGTTTGCCCGGTTTGAGCAGGATATGGTCGGGAATGCCCACCTTGCCGATATCGTGCAAGGGCGCGGACTTGATCAACGCCTGCACGTTCTGCTCGCTCAGAAACCCCGCAAAGCGGGGATGCTCCAGCAACCGCGAGGTCAGCGCCCGCATGTAGCCTTGGGTGCGGCGCAGGTGATTGCCGGTTTCCGGGTCGCGGATTTCGGCCAGATGGGCCAGCGCCCGAATGCTGATGTCCTGAATCAGCAGGTTTTCTTCCAGCCGCCGCGCCACCTCGGCCTCCAAAACGGCGTTGCGGTCTTGCAGCCAGTCGCGGGCCAGCTTGAGATCGAGCTGGGTTTTTACCCGCGCCAGCACGACGGCCGGCTTGATCGGTTTGCTGATGTAATCCACCGCGCCCAACGTCAGCCCGTGCTCCTCGTCGCTGCCGCGGTCCAGCGCGGTGACGAAAATGACCGGGATCCCGGCGGTCCACGGCTCCGCCTTCAGACGCTCCAGGACCATGTAACCATCCATCTCGGGCATCATGACATCCAGCAAGATCAGGTCCGGTCGGGGCGTGCTGGCGGCCACTTGCAAGGCGCGCGAACCTGAATTCGCGGCGCGCACCCGGTAATGGGGCTGGAGCAGCTCGCTCAGCAACAGGAGGTTTTCCGGCGTGTCATCGACGATAAGAATGGTTTGCATGTTGCCTTCTTAGAGCATCCCTCACGGCTTCCCGATATACTAAGTTTTGCATCGCCCCATCAATTGGGGCCGGACACCCGGCAACCCACTGATGATAATTCCTATATTTTCTACGTTACTGTCAGAAAATTTTGATTTTTAGTATATTTAATGATACATAAATTTATTATTTGTTCAAGGGTCTATTGCAATAAATAGACCTATTTTAAATCTTCCACCAACCGATTTGCGCCACGGACCGAGCATCGGCGGATAGTGGCCCTCGGCAAACACTCTCGCTGTCGCCTTCGGTTAAATTTGGGAAACCCCATGCGCCGTCCAGAACAGGCCAGCCCGACCGAACCGCCCGCCCGTCCCCCCATCATTCTCGGGATGACCGGCGCGTCGGGAGCGAGTTATGGGCTGCGGTTGCTGCAATACCTGCTCGATACCGGCTGGCCGGTTTACTTGCTGCTGTCCAAAGCCGCCCAAATCGTGATCCACATGGAAACCGAGATGCAATTACCCGGCCGGCCGCACGCCATCCAAAAGATTTTGACCGAGCACTATCGGTGCGCCGCCGGGCAACTGCGGGTGTTCGGCCAAGACGAATGGACCGCGCCGCCCGCCAGCGGCTCGGCGCCGGCGCGGGCGATGGTGGTGTGTCCGTGCACGACCGGCGCTCTGGCGGCCATCGCCAACGGCAACAGCGACAACCTGTTGGAGCGGGCCGCCGATGTGACCTTGAAAGAAGGGCGCAAATTGATCCTGGCGGTGCGAGAGACCCCGTTTTCCGCGATCCATCTGGAAAACATGCTGCGCTTGGCCCGCGCCGGCGCGGTGGTCCTGCCGGCCAACCCCGGTTTTTATTACCGGCCGGCCAGCGTGGCGGAACTGGTGGATTTCATCGTGGCCCGAATCCTCGATCAGTTGGAAATTCCGCATACGCTACTGCCGCGCTGGGGCCAGCGTGAACCGGAATCGAGGTCACTTTTGCAATGACCGCAACCGCCACTCAAGAATTGCCGCTGTTTCCGCTCAAAACCCTCCTGTTTCCCGGCGGCGTTCTGCCGCTACGGATTTTCGAACCCCGCTATCTGGACATGATCAGCGCCTGTCTGCGCACCGACAGCGGCTTTGGCGTGGTGGCGATCCACCAAGGCCATGAAGCGGGCGGCCCGCCGACCAGCATCCATCCGGTCGGCACATTGGCGCGTATCACGGATTTCGACTCCCTGGACGACGGTTTGCTCGGCATCACCTGTCTGGGCGTGCAACGCTTGCGGGTGATCGGCCACCGGCTTCAGTCCGACCAATTGCTGCTCGGTCAGGTGTTGTGGCTGCCGGACGATCCGGTGGTACCGCCCTTACCCAGCCACCAGCCGCTCGCGCGCGTGCTGCGCGATTTACTGAAAAATGAAGGATTGGCGTCCTATGCCCGCTTTCTCGCGCCGAACTGGGAAGACGCGACCTGGATAGGCAACCGGCTGGCGGAACTGTTGCCACTCCCGCTGCACACCCGCCAAGCCTTGCTGGAGATGGACGACCCCCGGCAGCGCTTGGATGTCCTACTGGCGATTTTTCAAGAACACCGCAGCGCATGAATTCACCGAAGAATTCGCAAATCCACCGCAAACCGTTCACTTTTCAGGTCGACGGCCACCGCTTGCACGCCGAGCGCCTGTTGCCGGCCCAGGCCGGCGCTGGCCCCACCCTGGTTTTCCTGCACGAAGGTCTGGGCAGCATCGGTCAATGGCGGCATTTTCCGGCGGAACTGTGCGTTCGCGTCGGCCTGCCGGGTCTGGTTTACGAGCGCTGGGGGTATGGCCGCTCCGACCC
>DPWB01000344.1:0-2848 GCA_003527885.1 Candidatus Competibacteraceae bacterium | reverse complement strand
ATCGCCTTGCTGTTCGCCGCCGCCTATCCCGGACGGGTCCGCGCGGCGATCTGCGAAGCCGCGCACGTTTTGATCGAGGAAGTTTGCCTGACCGGTATCGAAGCCGCTCGCGGCGCTTACGAACGGGGCGAGCTGCGCAAAGCCCTGCATCGCTACCACGGCGCGAACACCGATTTGGCGTTTCGGGGCTGGTGCGATACCTGGTTGCGGCCCTCGCGCCGCCGCTGGAACGTGGAAGCCGAATTGCCCCATATTACCTGCCCGACCTTGATCGTCCAGGGGATGGATGACGAATACGCCACCCGCACCCAGGTGGACGCCATCGCCGCCGGCGTGGCCGGGCTGCGGGAAATCCTGTGGCTGCCCGGCTGCGGGCACGTCCCGCACCACCAGGCGCGAGACATCGTGCTGGCAAGTGCCGCTCGTTTCATCGAGCAGCAATGCGCTACCCTTTAGGGAAGTTCGCAACCGACCCGCTCCGTCGCCGCCAAAGGATACCGTCATGTCCGACTTCGAACTGGTTCAAGACCCCCCGCCGCCAGGGCCTCGTCCGAGCTGGCTGAGACGGTTGTTTCGCCCTTATGATATCGGCTTCTACCTGATGGTCATTCTGGCCTGGATCGCCAGCGTCTACACCAGCTACGACCTGGGTAGCAGCCAGCGCGTTTGGCGCTGGTTGATTCCGATTTTTGGGGTGATCTGCATCTACACCCAGTGGAATTCTGCCCTCCCCACGTTCAATGACCGGTTGCGGTTGGTCCTGCACCAGATCATGCACTGGGGCGTGATGACGGCGCTGGCGTTCTTGCTGATCATGTCCTCGACCGGCCAATACGGCTTCACCAGCATCTTCGATTCCCGGCAAGTCAGCTTCGTCATCAGCCTGATGCTGGCCTTCAGCACCTATCTCGCCGGCCTTTATCACGACTGGCGGCTATGCGTGGTCGCCGCGTTCATCCTCGCCGGCGGGATCATCAATATCGCCTTTACCCATTTAGCGCCCCTGTTGTTGTGGATTGGCCTGGGCCTTCTGTTGGTTTATCTGCTCGGGGCCTGGCTGTTTAACGCCCGGCAAGAGCGGCGGCCACCGGCGACCACCGGCTCCTGAATCGCCGCTAACGGCGATACTCTCACCCTCGTCGATAAGGAGGATTTATGTCGAGATCACGTTGTTTCGAGACCACTCTGCTCTCGTTGGGTCTGACCGTCGGCCTGCTTTGCGGGACCGGCGCCCAGGCCGCCGAACCCGTGAAGTCCGCCCCCCAGCCAGCCGGGGTGAAACCGGCGGCGGCCATCTCCGCGGCCAAGGCGGAACTACCTTTCCCCAACGGCGAAAAATGGACCACCGCCACCGAACGGGAAAAACTGGCCTACCTGCTCGGCATCACCAACATGGCGATGGCCGAATACCAGTTGACCGGCCCATCGCCCAAATACCGCACCCTGGTTCCAAAAATGGTTCGATCCCTGGACGGCACGACCTTGCGGCAAATGATGGGAGCTGTGGATAGCTACTACAAAGCGAACCCCGACCAGCAGAAGCGGTCGATATTCGAAGTGGTCTGGTTCGAGGTCGTGGCGCCGAAAGCGGACGCCCTATCCCAGAAACCCAACCCGCCCGCGGCGAAAAAATAAGGGGTGAATCATGAAGAAGCTCGGTTGTTTGCTTGCGGTCTCCACCCTCTTGCTGAGCGCGGGGTGCGCCAACATGACACCGACCGAACAGGGTACGCTGAGCGGCGCGGCCATCGGGGCGGCGGGCGGCGCGGCCATCGGCGGTCTGACCGGCGGCGATGCCGGCGTCGGCGCGATCATCGGCGGCGCGGCGGGCGCCGTGGTCGGCAACATCTACGGTCAGGACCAGGAGTACCGGCGGCCGCCACCCCGCCGGCGCTACCGGCGTTACTGAGCCGGCGACAAGCCGCGCCGGCGCGGGCGGGACTCGGGTTATCGGTCAGTCCGGCGCCGCCGCCAAATCCCGGCGCAAGTCGGCGGCGGCGGCGCGCAGTTCGCCGAACAGGCGCTTGACGCCCGCGCAGTCATAATCGCGGCGCGGCCATTTGAAGTAGCCGCCGCAGCTCGCTAAAAACTCGCAGCTCCGGCACTCCCCGGCGCTGGCCAGCACCCGGTCGATCCAGGCCGCCAAGCCCGCATCGGGCGCGCTGTCCGCCCGGATGTCGGCGCCCGCCAGCCGGCCATAGCGCGATTCCGTACCGTCATCGGCCACGTAACGCAGGGACTGCGGCTCTTCATCCAGCACCGCCCACAGCGGCTCCGGCCGGCCGTGATAAAAACCCAACAGCGTGCCGTGAAAAAATTCGACGGGCTGGGAAACGGTCGCTTGGTGCAGATAAAACCCCAGGCTGTCCGCCAGTTCCTCGACCAGAGCCGGGTCGGGTTGCGCCGGTTCCAGCCGCACGGCAAAATCCAGGGCGAGCGCCACCTTGACCGCCTTACCAAAACCGGGTTGGACGGGGATGACCGCCCGTACCGGGTGGTTGTCGAGCAGGTTGCTATGGCCGTACAGCAGCGGGAATTCGCCGGCGGGGTCGCGCATGATCAGCTCGACCGGCAACCCCGGCGCCCACGCATCGAACGGTTCGGAATCGGCGGTCAGACTCAGCAGTTGCACGGCGACGAGGCGCTCGGGGTTTTCCGAGGCCAGCGCCGCGACCAGCGCGGCCGGATCGCTGGCTCGAACGATCAACCGTCCCGGCCACGCCGCCGCCGACAACTGCTGGGGAATGCTGTAAAGCGCTTCGTCCATCATGCTCGATCAGCGGTTGTACCAGCCGCGGTTATTCCAGCCCGGCCGGTTGTACCAGCCCGGCCGGTTGTACCAGCCCGG
>DPWB01000029.1 GCA_003527885.1 Candidatus Competibacteraceae bacterium | reverse complement strand
CTACTTCATCGAGATGAACACCCGAATTCAGGTCGAGCATCCCGTCACCGAATTGATCACCGGAGTCGATATCGTCAAGGAGCAACTGCTGATCGCCGCCGGCGAGCCGCTCGGCTATCAACAGAAAGACATTCGCATCACCGGCCACGCCATCGAATGCCGCCTCAACGCCGAAAATCCTGACACCTTCGCGCCTTCACCCGGCACCATCACCCAATACCACGCGCCGGGAGGGCCAGGCATTCGGGTGGATTCCCACATCTACAACGGTTACCGGGTGCCGCCGAACTATGATTCGATGATCGGCAAACTGATCGCGCACGGCGAAACCCGCGACGCCGCCATCGCCCGGATGCGCAACGCGCTGGCGGAACTGGTGATCGAAGGCATCAAGACCAACGCGCCGCTGCACCAGCGCATTCTGGGGGATGCCCGCTTCATCGATGGCGGCACCGACATTCACTATCTGGAAAAGCAATTACTGGCGACCCGCTAAGCGCGAGCCTCGCGATCGAAACGCAGCGGTTTGCCGATGGATAGGCTACACTTTATCAACCCCGAGTGAATGTAAGGTTAATAGCCCATGCGCGACGATGCGACCGCTCCCTGGCTGCAGTTGACTCTTGAAGCTATCGAGCACGCTCCCGAACAGTTGGAGGATGCCCTGCTGCGAGCGGGCGCGCTGGCGGTCACCTTGGCGGACGCCGGCGATCGGCCGGTATTGGAGCCGGCGCCCGGCCAGACCCCGTTGTGGGAGCGCACCCTGGTCACCGGCCTGTTCGACGCCCAGACTGACATCGAAGTGGTGAAAGGGCAACTGCGGCGATCCCTGCGCGCGCCGGCTCTGCCGGAATGCCGCTTGATCGCCCTGGAGGAACGCGATTGGGTCCGGGCCTGGATGGAACATTTCCATCCGATGCGTTTTGGCCGGCGGCTGTGGGTCTGCCCGAGCTGTCAAGCTCCGCCCGCACCGGCGGCGGTCAACGTTCGGCTCGATCCCGGACTCGCCTTTGGCACCGGCACCCACCCGACCACGGCGCTGTGTCTGGAGTGGCTGGAAGGCGCGGAGCTATCAGGTAAAACGGTTCTCGATTACGGCTGCGGTTCCGGCATTCTGGCCCTCGCCGCCGCCAAATTGGGCGCGGAACGGGTTTGGGCGGTGGATATCGACCCCCAGGCCCTTATGGCCAGCGACGATAACGCCGCCGAAAACGGGGTCGAGGATCGGATCGAATTGAGCCGCCCGGAGGAACTGCCAGCGGCCTTGCAGGTAGATATTCTGCTAGCCAACATCCTGGCCGGAACATTGGTGCAACTGGCCGCAGAATTCGGGCGAAGGGTCAAACCGGGTGGTGGGTTAGTGCTATCGGGCATCCTCGAACAACACGCCGATGCCGTACAAGCCGCGTTCGCCCGCGATTTCCGCTTTGCGGCCCGCTCGTCGCGGGAGGATTGGGTACTGTTGGAAAGTGCGCGCAAACAGTCCACGCGGCTCTAGGGCGGCTTCCCGTTACCCGGGCGACGCCGCCGTCACATTTTGAATTTTCCTCCCGGCCATGCCGGAATCCGCCACCCCCACGCCAACGCCAACAGACGCAATCCGGTTGTGGTTGCAACCCCAACACTCAGCTTCAGCCATGACTCCACCCCGACGCCGTGCAGCAGCCAATAAACCAGACAGCCGAAAACCGCGCACAGGGCATAAGGATGGCGATTGCGGAACACGACCGGAATCTGGTCGCACACCACATCGCGCAGCACGCCGCCGACCACGCCGGTGATCACGCCCATGAGCAACACCACGATCAACGGCATACCCGCCGCCTGCGCGATCGATGCCCCGGAAATGCTGAACAGGCCCAAACCCACCGCATCGGTTGCCTCCATCAGCCAGCGAGCCGGTCGATGGCGGCCTATCCGCAGCAAGGGCGGGGCAACGATCACCAGCGCCAGCACCAGCCAGACGTATTCCTGATGCTGGATCCAAAAAAGCGGCCTGCGCTCCAACAACACATCCCGCACCGTGCCGCCACCGAACGCGGTCACGAAAGCGACGGCAAAGATGCCGACCACATCCATTTGCTTGCGAACCGCCTCGATCACACCGGAAACGGCGAAGGCGACAGTGGCGGCAATTTCGACGAAGGTCACCAAGGGTTCGATGGCCATACTAAAAACAGTACGATAAACGATTTATTAGGCTCAAAAATAACACATTTTCTGTTATTTTTCATAAAAATAAGGTTTTCATATTAACAATTTTTATAGATTTATTTTGATATATTGCTTCATATTAAAGACGAATTTCCAATCTAACTCGATTTTAGTCAGCCCTCATGCGGATCGATCCGCACCTTCTCAACTCGCCCGTGTTGCTAGCGCCGATGGCCGGTGTCAGCGACCGGCCGTTCCGGCTGCTGTGCCGTCGGTTGGGGGCGGGCTTGGCGGTCTCGGAAATGGTCAGCGCCGACCCTCGGCTCAGGGATAGCCGCAAAACCCGGCTGCGGCTCGATCACAGCGGGGAGCCCGCCCCGCGCAGCGTGCAAATTCTCGGCACCGACCCGCGCGCCATGGCCGCAGCCGCCCGGCTCAACGTCGAACACGGCGCCCAGATCATCGACATCAACATGGGCTGTCCGGCTAAAAAAGTGTGTGGAACCTTGGCCGGCGCGGCCCTGCTGCGCGACGAAGCGCGTGTCGGCCACATTTTGGAAGCCGTGGTCGGCGCGGTAGATGTTCCGGTTACCCTGAAGATTCGCACCGGTTGGGATATCGAGCACCGCAACGGCGTCGCCATCGCCCGCATCGCCGAGCAGGCCGGCGTCAAAGCGCTGGCCGTGCACGGCCGCACCCGAGCCTGCGGCTATGGCGGGCCGGTGGATTACGCCACCATCCGCGCCATCAAGCAGGCGGTGACCATCCCAATCATCGCCAACGGTGATATCGACGGCCCCGAGAAAGCGCGTCAAGTGCTCGACGGTACGGGCGCGGACGCTGTCATGATCGGCCGGGCCGCCCAAGGCCGCCCTTGGATTTTCCGCGAAATCGCCCATTATCTGACGACCGGCCAACGTTTGCCTCCCCCGACCGCGGAGGACATCGGCCGTTGGGTTTTAAACCATTTGGAACGCTTGCACGCCTTTTACGGTGAAACGGCCGGTGTTCGCATCGCCCGCAAACATTTGGCCTGGTACAGCCAACATTGGCTGGACGGCGCCGCGTTTCGCGCCCGCATCAATTCTGTCGAACAATCCCGCGAGCAGCTCGGGCTGGCCCGCGATTTCTTCCAGCGTCTGGCGAATAAAGCGAATAAGGAGCGCCTGGCTGCATGAGCATTCATACCCCCGATTCCCCGGTCGATCTGTTGCCGGCCACCCCGTTGCGCGAACATGTTTTTGAGACCTTACGCATCTATTTTCACAATCTCGGCGGCCAGGCGCCCAGCAACCTGTACGATCTGGTGCAGCGCGAGGTGGAGCCTCCGCTATTGGAGATCGTGATGCAATTCACCGGCGGCAATCAGACCAAGGCCTGTCTCTTATACACATCTGACGCTGCCGACGAGCGATCTAGTGTAGATCTCGGCGGTCGCCGTATCATTAAAAAAAAAACACAACGAC
>DPWB01000031.1 GCA_003527885.1 Candidatus Competibacteraceae bacterium | reverse complement strand
AGCTTGGTCGGATCGCAGACCACGGTGATGTCGGGTTGCACGACCGTGGTTGTCTCGTCATCGCATTCGTTGCGGCGTGGTAGCCGCACGTCAAAGGGTGCGACGAACGGGCGGCAGGGTTGACCAACCAGGTGGTTGGCAATCTGGCGGAACAGTTCACCCACGACAGTTTGATGCGCCAAACCGGGCGCAGCCATCGCGTAGGCTTCACCGTCGATCAATTCCCAGCGTTCATCGTCGGGCCAGCGGCAATAGTCGGCGTAGCTGAAAGATGACATCGGTTTGTGGAGTGGTTGTCCCATTGGAACCTCCCGCCATAGTGGTCGGTGAACGCTAGCCAAACGTTCCGCTGTCCCAACCCCAATTTTCGGCGCTGACGTTGCTAAAGCCGAGATAAACCCGATCCGGCGGAATGCCGAGTTGTTCTTGCAGGACGCGGCAAACACCTTCGGACAGCTTGCGGTTGACCGCGTTGTTCAGACCGCCGATGCTGCGGATGTCGGCGTAGGCGGCGGGCGTTTCCGCACCACCCATCAGCATAGCGGCTTCGCTGGCGGCGACCATGACGTAACGTTCCGGTTTGCCGGTGCACTCGGCAACGATTTTCGAGAGCGGTGCGAGCAAGTTATAACGCTGTTGATTGGACAGGCGCACCGAGGTTTGCAAGGTGAGCAGCGGCATGGGGAAAACCTCCGTTGACCGTCCCGCGGTTGTCGGCGGGAACACGTTGGGCGATAGGCGTAATGGCCGGATGGCGTGATCGATAAAGGGATCGGCGAGCGCGACGGACGGTGCGCCTGCGATTCCGGCGGCGGCGCGGCTACAGGCGGTCCCCCAACAGGGATTTGGCTTCGCCCAAGTGCCAGGCGACATCATCCAAGTCGGCGTGGGTTTTGTGAACCCACGCTTCCCCCCAATAGAAATTACAACTGGTTTCGGCGCGCAGCAGGTGCCAGTGCGCTTCATGGATGACCCGCGCCAGTTCCGGGTTAAGGTCGCCGGCCCGCGCCGCCGCTCCCGCCACCCGATGAAACTCCCGGCTGAGGTCGTGCACGCGGACCAGGGTGTCGCGCTGGATCCAGGAACCCTGCCACTGGTGGAAGTCCCAGCCGTGATGGGCGTCGGTATTCCAGGCGCCGCGCCGGACCGTGACTTGCCCGTGCGCGCCGAACCGGTCCAGATAATCGCTGATGAAAATAGGCTTCATCGCCGAGCGGCCGGCCCGGATTTCCTCCAGCGCCTCGTGATAGAAATAATTCCAGAAATTGGCTTTCTCGGAGACGTTGCGGAACCAGCCGCCGTTGTCGCCGTCGGTGGCGGTGGCGACCAGCGGCGGGAAATCGCACCATTTGGTCCGCTCTTGCAGTTCGTGATGGAACCAGCCGTAATCCATGCCGGACAGTTGGGCGTCGGACAGCTCGCGATCGCGGACCACGATCACGATTTGTTCGCCGTCGTATTCGGCGATGTGGGGCCGGTAGCGCAACTCCTGCCAGCTCATCTCGCCGACCGGATCCACGTACTCGCAGTCCACCATCACATAGCGGTAACCCGCTTTGCGCAAATGCGGGATCATCCGCATGTCGAAGCCCATTTCCGGCGGCCAGAAGCCGTTGAACTGGGTCCGCCACAGCAGGTGGCCGGCGAGGGCTTGCCAGCGCGCGATGTGCTCGTCCCAATCGGCTTCCGGGATCAGGGCCAGCACCGGGTGGTAATAGCCGGTGCCGAGCACCTCGAACAGTTGCTGGTTTTGCAGGTGCCAGAGCAGCTTGCCGCAATCCACCACGCCGTAGACCCGGCTTTGAAAGGTGGGGTTGGAGAGGGTTTCCAGCAAGGTTCCCGACAAAGAGAGATGGATGCGAGCGATATCCTGATACGCCCAGAGCACGCGCGGCATTCGGTCGTAGGCAAACAGGATTTCCTTGACCTCCCACTCGTTGCTATCGAGCAGGTTTTCGAGGTTCTGGGGAGGCTGGTGCATGTTAAGCACCAGGGCGTGATAAATGTCTCGCATCGGGCGTATCCTCGATTATCGTTAGAGGGCAATGGCGTTAAGCCTTCTGACGGGCTTGAGAAAAGTGCAAGTAACGCCATGCCCGAGCCGCGCCTCTCAAGTCCGGGCGCGGGGAAGCTGTATCCGGTTGATGGCCGGATACATCATAGAAGCCGGTGGCCCTAAAGCATATAGAGGGCCGCCATGAGCGCGCCATGCAAGCGCATGGCAACCGGCGGATCGCCGCCATGCGACGGCCTGCCGGCAAGCTGTTGTGCTTCTCCTCTCTAAAATTTATCGGATGGATGAACCTTCGCGTGCCGGCCGGGGAACAGTAAGGGGATTGCAAGATTCCACCGACCGTTTAACTTTGAGAGAGGGCCATCATCATGAATACCGATATTCGTTCTCGTTCGCTGCCATTCTATTGCAAAAGCGCTGCTTTTGCGGCGCTGGCCCTATTAGGCGCCACTGTCGGGCCGGTTGAGGCGAGTGAAGACATCCGCTTCGAGCTGACGCCTGCCGGGGCGGTGCGGCAATGCCTGCCCAACGCCAGGGGCGAGGTGAGCGTCGACGCCGGCGACAGCGCGGAGCTGATGAGCGTCAAGGTCGAAGGGCTGCCCGCCAATACCGCCTTCGATGTGTTCGTCATCCAGGTGCCCAACCTCCCGTTCGGGCTGTCCTGGTATCAGGGCGACCTCACCACCAACGCCAAAGGCAAGGGCAAGGCCCGCTTCGTGGGCCGCTTCAACGTGGAAACCTTCATCGTCGCGCCGGACGTCGCGCCGGCTCCGGTCGTGCACGAGACGCCGATCCCCGACGCCGGCGCCAACCCCCGGACCGGGCCGGTCCACACCTACCATCTGGGCCTCTGGTTCAACTCCCCGACGACGCCCGCGCCGCCGGTTGTCCGGACGCCGTGACGCCGTTCAACGGCGAGCACAACGCCGGCATCCAGGTGCTCAACACCGGCACTTTCCCGGACGATCAAGGCCCCCTGGCCCAGTTGCGGCCCTGAGCGGTCTCGGTCGGGAAACGGATCGCTTATCCGTTCCGCCGAGTAGGGTGATCGCCGGCTCCCGGAGTGCGTTATCCGGGGAGACGGGGAGCGCCCTCCCGGCCAAATTTCCTGGACAATGCCCGCAAAATCAGTCCGGTACCCAGGCCCCAAACGCCGTTGATCAACAGCGCCACGACCAGCAACGGCGGATGCCAACCCCCACCCAACGGTCGGCCTTTCAGGGGCAGGACCACCAGCCAAGCGACCAGCGAAGGAGCCAGGGCGCCGAACAAAAACGCCGCGAACCAATAACCGCCACCGGAGGGGAACCGGGCGTCGAGCGCGGCGAACAGGATGCCCCAGATTCCTCCCCAAAACGCCAGCGAAATCACCGCCGGTACTCCAAACGGCGCTGTCGCCGCCAGCGAGAACGGCGCGAATGGCGCCAAACCCGCTGCCCACAGCGCCGCTAGCGTCAATTGATGGAAAATCAGAGTCGCTAAAAAACCCGCTATAAATCCCAATAACGTGCGTTCGTATTTCATTTCGACAAACCCTCCTTTCAAAACCTAAGACACGCTAGAATTCCCGCTCGATGGTGATCGGGACCACCGCGCTTATTCGGTGAATCCGCAAAGCGAACCGGCGAACGCTATCATCGTGAGTTTAGCGCGCAAACACTTTAAAACAGGTCTACGATGGAATTGGAAGGCCTGTTATTCGACTCCTTGGTACTCCCATCATTCCGCTCTTGGTTGGACGTTCCGTATGCTCCACATTTTGCTGACTGGAACCGTGTATGAAACCCCGGTGCAGCGTATTGCCAAAAACGGCAATCCCTTCGCCACGGCGAAACTGCTGGCGGATGTCGATGATGGTTCGTCCGTCTGGTGCAGCGTTATCGCGTTTGCCGAGGCCGGCGAGCACTTGGCGCTGCTTCAGGCCGGCGATGCGGTGTCGATGACCGGGAAAGCGCGCCTGAACCAGTGGGAAGACCAAAACGGGAAGCCGCGCGCCGGGCTGGCCGTGACGGCCACCGGCATCATGGCGTTGCCGCGCCCCTCGACGGTCCGGTTGCCGAGGCCGCGAACGGTGCGGTTTCGGCCCGAGCTACCGGACCATGAAGCGGAGCCTTTCGATGATGACTTGAGCTTTCTGGATGCGGCTTCGGGTGTCGCGTCGGCTGTTGCGCCCGCCGGTGCAACCGAAACTGGCGAAACCGGCGTCGCCGGCGCGTTCGGAGATACGGTTCCGCCCGCGACCGGCCCAAACCAAGCGGCCAGAGCGGGGAGCGTGCGCCGACTCCGCGAACGGTTGGAGGCAAAAAGCCGCAAACGGTCGGCCGCGAAAACGCGCGCCCGGCAGAATCCAGAGGGTTGAGCGGGTACGGTCGTTGCCACGTGAAGGGGTACGAACATGGTGATCGAAAATAGAACGCGCGTTCGGGGCATTGCTTGCCGTTGGTTTGGCTGGTTGGTTTTGGGGTGGCTGGCCGGTTGCGCGACGGGACCGGCGATCTACGATCCCATCCGGGACGCCGGTTTTCAAGGGCCGACCCTGGCGGCGGTGCGCGAGCGGCCCGAGGTTTTTCTCCAGACGCGGGTCCGTTGGGGCGGCACCATCGCGCGGGTCGACAACCAGCGCAAGGATACTTGGCTGGAAATCGTCGAGCATCCGTTGGAAGATTATGGCCGGCCTATCCTGGCCGATAACAGCGCGGGGCGCTTTTTGGCGCAGGTTCCCGTCTTTCTGGACCCCGCCATCTATGCGGTCGGAAGACCGATCACCATGGTGGGTCTAGTGAGCGCTACCACGGCCGGCCAAGTCGGCAAGTATCGTTACACCTATCCGGTGGTGGTGGTGGAACATCATCGGCTGTGGTCGGAGCGGCGGGGGCCCGACGTGATTTACGTACCCGATCCGTTCTGGCCCGGCCCCGGCTACGGGCCGTTTTATCCGTGGGGTTATCGGCCCGGCCCGTTTTGGTAGCGCGTCAGGCCGGCCGTTTGGCCAGCAGCGCCCATAAGCCGGCGGCGAACAGCAGCGAGCCTCCGGCCAGATTGAAGCGGCGTCGGGACTTTGCCGGGGCCAGCACCCGCCGCGCCGCCGCCGCGAAAGTGGCGTAGAGCGTGGCGTTCCCCGCCGCCAGCGCCACGAAGGTTGCGGCGAGCAGCCAAAGCTGCCGCGACGCGCTGCCGGCGGGGCTGACAAACTGCGGTAGGAAGGCCACGAAAAAGACGATGCCCTTGGGGTTGAGCGCCGTGACCAGATAGGTGTTGGCGAACAGCCGCCAGCGCGAAAGCGACGCTGGCGGCGTCTCGGGTTCGGTCGGCAAGACGCCGGTTCGAAACAGCTTGACGCCCAGATAGAGCAGATACAAACCGCCGACCCACTTGATCGCCGTAAACCACCAAGCCGAGGTGGCGAGCAGCGCGCCGAGGCCCATCAGCGACAGAAACAGCGCGGTCGAATCGCCGAGCGCCACGGCGGCCACCAACGCCACGGCGGCGCTCCGCTCCTGTGCCACCGAATAGCTGATCACGGTCAGGACTGTAGGCCCCGGGATGATGAGCAGGACCACGGACGTCGCCACGAAGGCGAGCCAGAGTTCGAGCGGCATAACCATCGGGGCTTGAATGAGGGGCGATCCGGCGGATAGCAGTTCTTGCGGATTCATCGTTTGAACCCCGGTTTTGGCAGAGCTTCCGACCCCGCCTTTAACCGGGTGACGCCAGTTTGAGCCCGACGATCCCTAGCACGATCAGCCCGAGGCTGACGAGGCGACCGGCATTGGCGGGTTCGTCGAAGAGGGCGATGCCCAGCAGCGCCGTGCCGACCGCGCCGACGCCGACCCAGACGGCATAGGCCGTGCCCACCGGCAGCGACTTCATCGCTTCGCTCAGCAAGACAAAGCTGAGCGCCATGGCGGCGACCGTACCCAGGCTGGGCCACAGTTTGGTGAAGCCGTCGGTGTACTTCAAGCCGATGGCCCATCCCACCTCAAACAGACCCGCCAGTACCAGCAGTACCCACGCCATAACCACTCCAGAAGATGATCGGCCCGCCGAATTGGCGGCACGCCATGGTAGCGCGTCGGGCGGTCGCCTGGGGCCGACAACGCTATTTTGAGGTGATAGCGCTCCTCAAGGAACAATGATGCAACCGCTTTGAACCACGACGCGTTAGCGGGGGAATAACCGAGTATGCCGACCCGGACCTTGTTTGGGAGGTCGTGGTTCCAGCTCGGTGGTGGTGGGCGAGCGGCGAACCGCCAATGACTCAGCCCGCCCGCATCCGAAGGAGTGTTAGGTTTTATGAGCGTACAGCCACGTTCCCGCCTTTATGTTGCAATCATCACCGGCTTGCTGGCTTCGAGCTACGGCCTGGTTTCGACTTCTTCGGTCTTGGCCGCCGAACAAACCGTCGCAAGGAAAACCCGCACCCTTGGGGGCCAGACCTACACTTTTACCAAAACCATCGACGCTGAAGGCAATGTTCGTGGCCAGATTACCGATGGTTCCGGCAAAGTTGTCAGTGAAACGGATGCGCCACGCCTGGTAGCGCCGTTGGTTGAGCCACGCGCCTTGGCGGCACTGACAAAACTGGAACAATCCAAACTGACCGACCAAACCCTGCGAGTTGAGGTCGCCTTGAGGCTACCTGAAGATAGCGGCGGAGAAACGCCAGAAACGATCGTGGTCGAGATGGAGGGCGGGCGTTGGGTTAAGGGGTTTCTGAACAATCAGGAAATATCGGAAGCGGGTATGGCCGCTTACGCCGACCGGCACGGCCAGGACGAACGGGCGGCGCGCGCCAGACGGAGCGCCATCCGCGCCCAAAGCTTGCTGGATTGGGCCAGCCGTCACGGTTTGATCGGTCAGAAGGGCGTGGAAGATGCCCGGCGTCAGAGCCGTTCGGGGATGAGGCTCGACTTGACGGCCAAGCAGTTGCGAACGCTGATCGGTTCCCGCGACCCCATGTTGGCCGGCATCGAACTCTACGAGCCGGGTCAGGACGACATCGCCAATGCGATGGACGCGACCAGCATAACCCCCGCGGCATTAGCCAATCCCCCGACGCGCGGCAACGGTATCGGCATCTATATGACCGAGAGCGGATGCCCTGACGAGTCGCGCATCACTAACTACGATCGCCTGTCCGGCAGCGAGACCGATCATTCTCAAAATGTGGGAGCCATTTTGCGAGCGGTGTCGCCGGAATCGTTCATCTACTGTCGCGGCGGTGATGTGTTGCCCGAAGATAGCGATCTGGATGGCGTAAACGGTAACGCGCCGATTCATATCGTGACCCAATCCGCTAGCAGCAACGACTCAACCAGCTATAACACGACCGATCACGATTGGGATAATTTCACTTATCATAACAAGATCGCGACGTTCAACAGCGCCGGTAACACGGGTGAGGACACCGGCAACATTCGCTCGCCGGGCAAGGGGCTGAATGTGATTACCGTCGGTAACTACGACGACGCCAACGCCACGATCAACAGCACGTCGCCTTACGTGAACCCCGAAACGGGCAACGACAAACCCGAAATCAGCGCCCCCGGCACTACCGTCACCGCCGGCGGTTTCACCTTCACCGGCACTAGCCAATCCACGCCTCACGCGGCGGCATTCGCCGCCGACATCATGTCGCATAAAACCATTTACCAATACCGGCCCTGGTTGGTGAAAGCCAAGCTCCTGGCCGGCGCTACCGATCCCATCGGCGGTGGCTACGACCAAGTGGGTCAGGGCGGTATCGATTTCTCCGGCGGGCATTGGAACGGGTTCGGGTTCTCGTGGCAGGGCGGCACCAGCGCGTTCGCCACCTACGATGGGCAGGATGGCGCGGTTGACAGCTGCGTGGCCAGATCGGGTTTCATCTCCAGCTCCTGGGATCAGGTTCAAGTGGCGCTGAGCTGGCTCACGCGCGGCGGCTATACGTACGATCATCGCGCTGATCTCATCCCCATCGGCGATGATCTCGACTTGCATGTATACGATCCGAGCGGCGTTCGTGTCGGCTATTCCACCTCTATCGATAATCCGTTTGAGGTTGTGACATTCATCCCGTCCGTCTCGGGGATTTATACGTTCAAGATCTGTCGCGTCATCACTCTTGACCCCGACTTGAAACTGCGCATGGGGCTATCCGTCAACTACTACGACCAGTAAGCGCGCTTCAGCGCACTGCCGGGTATCTCTCCCGCGAGGCCGATACGGATGTCGGCCTTTTTCATGGGATAAATCGCGCTTGCGGCTCTCATCAAATAGCGCAGCAAGTTTGAACCGTGCGGTGCTTGGCGGGGAATAACCAAACAAGCGGATTCATCGCACCTTAAATTTGATCTACCAATAAGCCGTGTAGAGATGACTGTTCGACTCCATCGCAAGCAGACCCTCGTTTTAGGGCTGGCCTTGATCCTGGTCGTGGCCTCGCTCTGGATTCCGATACCGCGAAAAACCGTATTACCGGATCATCCGGCGCAATTGTCCGGTCTCGTCGGGGGTGAAAAAGACGGCGTTTTGCTGGGTCCGGTCAGTTTGATCGATGATCGCATTGGATTATCCGGCCTTGCGGCATTCTCGGACGATGGTGCGGAGTTTGCTAAAGACCGTTATCTTCAGCGGATTAACCGCGCATCGAGAGCGAAAGAATGAAATATTCGACGTTGGATTTGGGCGATGGCAGCGATGCGCGCCTGTGGGAAGCCGGGTGTCAGAAAATCGGGATGTCGCCCGAAAATTCGATCATTGGCAGTTCGGCGACCGGCGAGCAACTGGCCGGGCTTTTTGGCGGATTGCCGGATTGGGTTTATTTTAGCGGCCACTTTGCGCCCGTGACGCTCTATGGCGATTTTGCGGCTATCGATTTCAAGCCGGATAGAATAGCCGTGGTTACAGAGCAGGAACCTAGCCGGGAATTGCTCAAAAACACCAGCGGGTTCCGGCTTCACGAACTCTGTTCGGTGACGGTATGGGGGGCGTGTAGCGTGTTGCGAGATGAGGCGACGATCCGAATCCTCCGGCAGTTGTTCTGGAACCCGTTGCTACTCGGGTACGCGGCCCAATGCGGCGTCGAGATCAATAAAGTCATGCTCAATCGTTTCTTCCAGCGTATCCAACCCGGCCAAAATGGCCCGGACACGCTTTTAGATGCTTGGATGCAGGCGGCGAATTCGTATTACGGCGGAGGGCCGATCGAACACATGTTTCGCGCCGTGGATGTGAGCGGGCAAGAATGGAAAATCGTCAAAGCAAAGATCGTTAAGGGGCGAAAATTTATAGAGGGTTAATCGCGGATAACCGGGAGCGTTCCGCAGGTGAGAGCACCGGCTAGCGGGGTGAGCTTGGAACTCAAGGCCCTGCCGGTGCAGGCGAGCAAAGCGGGCGCGGCCCCGCCGGAATAGGCGCTTGTTACGGTGGGACGCACACGTTGCCGTGCATGGGGCTCGGCCCGCCGAACGTGGCGGCGGTGAAGGGGTCGCCGAAATCGACCGCCCATTTTTCATCGCGCCAATGGTTTGGAATCACTTTGCCCGAGCAGTATTTGTTGCTGGCGGTGAACGTGATGCCACCGTCGCTCAAGCCCATCGCAGCGGCTCGCGTCGCTTTTATTCTATTGCTGGCCGATGGGGTCTAATTTCACCGCAGCGCGTCGGTCCACGTAGCGGGTATGGGAGTTGCCGTAGCGGGACAGCAGGTAGGCTGGATGGATCGACAGCAGGTATGACGGCAGCCGGGTATTCACGGAAGCGTCCTCGCTTTGACGAATTGGCTGAGAAAACCGAATCTCACGGTTGGCGGCACTCCGCTGATCCGATCCGACTCCGAGCGTCATGGCGGGAAGTGCGATTGGAAACAAGGCAAATCGGATACCAGTGGCTCGAATGACGGTTTGGATCGTCGCCGGGCCGTCGCTTTCCCGCGGCCAGCCTGAAATTTTTATTCGTTGAAAAGTGTCTTTGCACAACCCTTGCAAGCAAGACTCCGAACAACGGCCCTCGATCCCGCCCGTCTCTCGCCAGCGGGCGGAGGTGTTGTCGGAAATTGCCAAAAGCCGCGCGGGGCAAGCGGTTTCGGTTCAGATTGATCCGAAACGATCGAGATGAGCTGCATGGATTTCATCGCCGCGCTCCGCTCATTCGTCCGCTTCTGGCCGACTAGATCGCCGCCTCGGATGGCTTCGACCGGATGAGTAAAGCCGAGATCGATGGACTGTTTGGCGGTGGGGCGTGAAGTTACGGTTTGAGTGGTTTTTTCAAAGGGTTGGGTTCAGGGCTGCAGTCGCTGAAGCCGATGAATGGCCACCCGCGCCGCGCCGCCAGTTGTGAAAGCGCTCTACCCGGACCAGCAGCTTTTCGGGCGCATGGGCCTTTTTCCAGACGCCAGCAGCGTATTTGTTGGCCTCAGCCCTGTCTCTTA
>DPWB01000411.1 GCA_003527885.1 Candidatus Competibacteraceae bacterium | reverse complement strand
ACTTCTTTTTTTTTTTTTTTCAAGCAGAAGACGGCATACGAGATCTAGTACGGTCTCGTGGGCTCGGAGATGTGTATAAGAGACAGAGCCCGTCCCGCTCCAGCGCGCGCATGATCACCGAAACTGTCTGCGCCGACAGCCCGGTCATCCGCGCGATATCGGATTTGGCCAGCGCCTCGCGGCGCACCAGCGACAGCACCAGCCGCTCGTTATGCGCGCGCATGCCGGACTGGTTGGACCCCCGCGGGGCGCCCCCTTCCGGCACATTGCGCGCCTCGGCCGCAAGCTCTTCCTGCTCTCTCACCACCACCTCCCGCACCCTAACTCCGGGTGCCTGCGGGCCAGCTTGCCGGAAAAACCGTTGCGAAGTCAATAATAATTCAGAGTGATTTATTTATCTTGACCAGATGGGGGGAATCAGTGTCTTTGAAAGGTGGCGCAACGGGCGATGGCCCTGCGCACAGCTTTTCTGATCCGGGGGCAAGACGCCCCTATCCTTGGGAGGACAACCATGAAATTCACCACCAAAGCCCTGCTGGGCGCGGCCACTGCGGCGCTTCTGTCTGCCGCCCCGGCGCTGGCGCAGGACGTCTCGGCCTGCCTGATCACCAAGACCGACACCAACCCCTTCTTCGTCAAGATGAAGGAAGGCGCCGCGGCCAAGGCGGCGGAACTGGGCGTGTCGCTGAAATCCTATGCCGGCAAGATCGACGGCGACCATGAAAGCCAGGTTGCGGCCATTGAAGCCTGCATCGCCGATGGCGCCAAGGGCATCCTGATCACCGCCTCCGACACCAAGGCCATCGTCGATTCGGTCAAGTCGGCACGCGAGGCGGGCCTGCTGGTCATCGCGCTGGACACGCCGCTTGAGCCGATCGACGCAGCGGATGCCACCTTTGCCACCGACAACTTCAAGGCCGGGCTGCTGATCGGCCAATGGGCCGCCGCCAAGATGGGCGACGAAGCCGCCAATGCAAAGATCGCCATGCTGGACCTGGCGATCAGCCAGCCTTCGGTCGACGTGTTGCGCGACCAGGGCTTCCTGACCGGCTTCGGCATCGACACCGTCGACATCGCCAAATGGGGTGACGAGACCGACCCGCGCATCGTCGGCAACGAAGTCACCGCCGGCAACGAGGAAGGCGGGCTGAAGGCGATGGAGGCGCTTCTGGCCAAGAACCCCGACATCAACGTGGTCTACACCATCAACGAACCTTCCGCCGCGGGCGCCTACGAGGCGCTGAAGGCCGCCGGCAAGACCGCGCTGATCGTCTCGGTCGACGGTGGCTGCCCCGGCGTCGAGGACGTCAAGTCGGGCGTGATCGGCGCCACCTCGCAGCAGTATCCGCTGCTGATGGCCTCGCTCGGCATCGAAGCCATCGCCAAATTCGCCGCCGACGGCACCAGGCCGGCGCCGACCGAGGGCAAGGACTTCTTCGATACCGGCGTGTCGCTGATCACCGACCAGGCCGCCGAAGGCGTCGAGTCGATCGACTCGGTCAAGGGGCTGGAGCTGTACTGGGGCTGATGCCCCCGGTCGCCCGTTGCCATTGATCCGGCACGGGTCCTGACCCAGAGTGAACCCGCAGGGGCGGCCCCGCGCCGCCCTTCTTGCACGGCGCCCCGGTCACAGGGACGGTTGCGCCCGGCCCGCCTGCGCGGCGGACGAAGGAAAGGGAAATGCCATGGCCTCGGACCCCCGCGCGGCATCATCCTTTGAAGAGGGCCTGAAGGGCGCCTCGGAAAAGGTGGCCGAATTCCAGCACGAGGCCGACACGCTGAAACGGCTGCAGCACTGGCTGCACCAGACGCCTTCGGCCGTGCCGCTGATCGTGCTTCTGGTCTCGCTGGTGATCTTCGGGGTCGTCGCGGACAATTTCTTCAAGGCCACCACGCTCAGCACCATCCTGCAGCAGATCGCCATCGTCGGCATCCTCGGTTGCGCGCAGACGCTGGTGATCCTGACCGCGGGCATCGACCTGTCGGTCGGCGCCACGGCGGTGTTTTCGTCCGTCATCATGGGGCAGTTCACCTTCCGCTACGGCCTGCCGGCGGAACTGGCGATCGTGATCGGCCTGGCTTGCGGTGCGGCGATCGGCGCGGTGAACGGCGTCCTGGTCGCCTATATGCGGCTGCCCCCCTTCATCGTGACGCTGGGCACCTGGCAGATCATCCTTGCGTCGAATTTCATCTATTCCAAGAACGAGACGATCCGGTCCTCGGACATCGAGGCGCAGGCCCCGGCGCTGCGCTTCTGGGGCGAGGATGTCACCTTCTACGGCACGCCCCGCCCGGCCGAGGGCGTCGACCCGGCCAGCGTGCAATCGGCCTTCGTCACCCTCGATGCGATGCCGGGCACCGGGGTGAAGGTGCTTTATGCCGTGTTCCTGCTGATCCTTCTGGTCGCGATCATGGCCTATGTGCTGCGCTCGACCGCCTGGGGGCGGCATGTCTATGCCACCGGCGACGACCCGGACGCCGCGGCCCTGGCCGGCGTGCCGACGAAAAAGGTGCTGATCCAGGTCTATGCGCTGGCCGGATTCTTCTGCGCCATCGCGGGCTGGGTGATGATCGGGCGGTTCGGCTCGGTCTCGCCCACCGCCTCGACCGGGCAACTGGGCAACATCCAGTCGATCACCGCAGTGGTGATCGGCGGCATCTCGCTGTTCGGCGGGCGCGGCAGCATCGTCGGCATGTTCTTCGGGGCGCTGATTGTCGGCGTGTTCGAGATGGGTCTGCGGCTGGTCGGCACCGACCCGCAATGGACCTTTTTCCTGATCGGCGTGCTGATCATCTTCGCCGTCGCCGTGGACCAGTGGATCAGAAAGGTGTCGGGATGACCGCGCAACTTCAGGCAGAACCCATTCTCAAGGGCCGCAACCTCGTCAAGCGCTATGGCCGCGTCACGGCGCTGGACCATTGCGACTTCGAGCTTTACCCCGGCGAGATCCTGGCCGTGATCGGCGACAACGGCGCCGGCAAGTCCACCCTGATCAAGGCGCTGTCCGGCGCCGTGATCCCGGACGAGGGCGAGGTCACGCTGGACGGCAGGCGGGTCGAGTTCGCCTCGCCCATCGACGCCCGCGCTGCGGGAATCGAGACGGTCTACCAGACCCTTGCGATGTCGCCCGCACTGTCGATCGCCGACAACATGTTCATGGGGCGCGAACTGCGCAAACCCGGCTTCATGGGCAGCGTGCTGCGCCAGCTCGACCGCTCGGCGATGGAGAAGTTCGCCCGGGCAAAGCTGAACGAACTGGGGCTGATGACGATCCAGAACATCAACCAGCCGGTCGAGACGCTGTCGGGCGGGCAGCGCCAGGGCGTCGCGGTGGCGCGGGCCGCGGCCTTCGGCTCGAAGGTGGTGATCCTCGATGAACCCACCGCCGCGCTGGGGGTCAAGGAAAGCCGCCGCGTGCTGGAACTGATCCGCGATGTCCGCGCCCGCGGCATCCCGATCATCCTGATTTCCCACAACATGCCGCATGTCTTCGAAGTGGCCGACCGCATCCACATCCACCGGCTGGGCAAGCGGCTCTGCGTGATCGACCCGAAGGACTACACCATGTCCGACGCGGTGGCCTTCATGACCGGCGCGAAACTGCCCGAAGGGGTGACGGAAGACGCATGAATTGCAAAGACCTGGCCATGTTGATCCAGGCCCGCGCCAAGGGGCCCGGGCGGTTCTTGGTGGCGCTGGCGGGGCCACCGGCCAGCGGCAAGTCCACCCTGGCCGCCGATCTGGCCGCGGCCTTGGGCAAGGGCGCCCGCGTGGTGCCGATGGACGGCTTTCACTATGACGACGCCGTCTTGCAGGCACGCGGCCTTCGCAGCCGCAAGGGCGCGCCGGAAACCTTTGACGTGCATGGCTTTCTTCATCAGGTCCGGCGCCTGCGCGATGAAGAGGAAGTGGCCATCCCGATCTTCGACCGCAGGCTGGAGATCTCGCGCGCCGGCGCCGATATCGTCGGCCCCGACGACCGCATCCTGATCGTCGAAGGCAACTACCTGCTGCTGGACGACGCGCCCTGGTGCCAGTTGGCTCCGCTGTTCGACCTGACGGTCTTTCTGGACGTGCCCGAGGCCGAACTGATCCGCCGCCTGACCGACCGCTGGCACCACCACGGCAAGACCGAAGCGGCGGCGCAGGACTGGATCGCCTCGAACGACCTGCCCAACGCGCTGACCGTGATCACCCGGTCCCGGCCGGCCGAGATCACCCTGCGCGGCGCCTGACCTTTCGCACCCCGTCATCGCGCCCCTGACCGCGTCCCCGAGACCGCAAAGCGCGCCATTCCGGCCTGGCCGGTCTTGAATCTCCTTGCGCAAGACGCAACATGCTTCCAAACCCGCCGCGACGCGACCAGCGACCGCACGCCACGCCACGACGAGGAAAAAAGACCGCATGTCCCCCGCCCTGATCGCCGCGCTTCCGTTCATTGGCGCGCTTCTTCCCGGTCTGGCGCAGCGGCTGGGGCGCGGCTGGGCGGCGCTGGCGGCGGGTGCGGCCACGGCGCTGGCACTGGCCGGCCTGTTCTTTCACGCCCCCGCCGTCCTGCACGGCGAGGTGATCAGCGCCCGCATCGACTGGATGCCCACCCTTGGCCTGAACGCCAACTTCCGCATCGACGGGCTGGGCATGCTGTTTGCCGGGCTGATCCTGGGCATCGGCCTGCTGATCATCCTCTACGCCCGGTTCTACCTGTCGACCAAGGAGTCGATGGGCCGCTTCCTGACCTATCTGATGCTGTTCCAGGGCGCGATGACCGGGATCGTCCTGTCGGACAACATCCTTCTCCTGCTGGTGTTCTGGGAGCTGACCTCGCTTTCGTCGTTTCTCTTGATCGGCTGGTGGCGGCACCTGCCCGCGGGCCGGCAGGGCGCGCGGATGGCGCTGGTGGTCACCGGCGGCGGCGGGCTGGCGATGATCGCGGGGATGCTGATCCTGGGCCGGATCGCCGGCTCCTACGATCTGTCGGTCATCCTGACGCAGAAGGAGGCCATTCAGGCCAGCCCCTGGTATCTGACCGCGCTGGTGCTGATCCTCCTGGGCGCCTTCACCAAATCGGCGCAGTTTCCGTTCCATTTCTGGCTGCCCAACGCGATGGCGGCCCCGACCCCGGCGTCGGCTTACCTGCATTCGGCCACCATGGTCAAGGCCGGAATCTTCTTGCTGGCGCGGCTGTTTCCGGCGCTGTCCGGCACGCCGGAATGGGCGTGGCTGGTGGGCGGGACCGGGTTCGTCACGCTGCTCCTGGGCGCTTTCATCTCCCTGTTTCAGCACGATCTCAAAGGCTTGCTGGCGTATTCCACCATCAGCCATCTGGGCTTGATCGCGCTGCTGTTTGGCATCGGCACGCCGCTGGCGGCCGTGGCCGGCGTGTTCCACATCATCAACCACGCGATTTTCAAGGCGTCGCTGTTCATGGCCGCCGGCGTCATCGACCACGAATGCGGCACGCGCGACATGCGCCGCGTCAACGGCTTGTGGAAATACATGCCGTATACCGGCGTGCTGGCCATGGTGGCGTCGGCGGCCATGGCGGGCGTGCCGTTGCTGAACGGCTTTTTGTCCAAGGAGATGTTTTTCGCCGAGGCGTTCGGGGCGGCCACGCAACTGCATTTGGGCTGGTGGCTGCCGGCGGGCGTGACGCTGGCCGGCGTGTTCGCCGTGGCCTATTCGCTGCGCTTTATCCACGACGTGTTTTTCAACGGCGAGCCGGTTGGCCTTTCCAAAACCCCGCACGAACCGCCGCGCTGGATGAAGGTTCCGATCGAGGCGCTGGTGGTGCTGTGCCTGCTGGTCGGCGTGTTTCCGGCGCAAACCGTGGAGCCGATCCTGGCGGCGGCGAGCGCGGCGGTGCTTCAGGGGCCGTTGCCGGATCACGATCTGGCGATCTGGCACGGTTTCAGCCCGGCGCTGGGCATGAGCGTCATCGCCTTGATGGGTGGCGGCTTGGTGTATTTGGGGCGCAAACCGGTGTTCGCGTTTTACGACCGCCACGCCGGGCGCTTGGAGGCAAAGGCGATCTACAACGCCTTGTTGGAAGGTTTGTTCGGGATGGCCGGGGCGTTGACCCGGCGGCTGGACACCGGTTCGCTGCAACGCTTGCTGGCGGTGGTGATGCTCTCCGCGCTGGTGCTGGGTGCGGCCGGCTTCGTCGGCGGTTCCGCGCCGCTGACCGGTTCGCGCCCGCTGTTGCCGGTGGATGGCGTCAGCCTGCTGGCGGCCTTGGGGCTGGTGGCGGCGACGGCCGGCGCGGTGATCTGGCACCGGCAGCGGCTGGTGGCGCTGATTCTGGTGGGTTCGGTCGGTTTGCTGGTCGCGCTGACCTTCGTCAAATTCTCCGCACCCGATTTGGCCTTGACCCAACTGGCGGTGGAGATGGTGACGGTGGTGTTGCTGCTGCTGGCGCTGTATTTCCTGCCGCAGCACAGCCCGCCCGAATCGACGCCGCCGCAACGGGGCGCGCACCTCGCGTTGGCGGTCGCGGCGGGCGGCGGCGCGGCAACGCTGACCTGGGCGGTGCTGACTCGACCGTATGATTCCATCGCGGGCTACTTCCTGGCCAACAGCGTGCCGGGGGGCGGTGGGGCCAACGTGGTCAACGTCATCCTGGTGGATTTTCGCGGCTACGATACCTTGGGCGAGATCAGCGTGCTGGCGCTGGCCGGTCTCGGCATTTACGCCCTGCTGGAACGGTTGCGGCTGGACGGCCCGGAGCACGACGCCGAGGGGCGGCCCTGGGATACGGACATCCATCCGGTGATCGTGGCGGCGCTCGGCCGGCTAGTGCTGCCCTTGGCCTTGCTGGTGTCGGCCTTCATGTTCTTGCGCGGCCACAATCTGCCCGGCGGCGGCTTTATTGCTGGCCTCGTCACGGCGGCGGCGTTGGTCGTGCAATATCTGGCCAACGGGGTGGCCTGGAGCCAGGAACGCCTGCCCTGGGAGATGCCGTTTTTTGTCGGGCTGGGCCTGTTGGCCGCCGCTGTCGCCGGTTTGGGTAGCCTGTTGTTCGGCTACCCGTTCCTGACTTCGACCTTCGGCCATTTCCGTTGGCCCCTCATCGGCGAGTTCGAGTTGGCCTCGGCCATGGTGTTCGACCTGGGCGTCTATCTGGTGGTGGTCGGCGCGTCGTTGTCGATCCTGGTCCGTTTGGGTTTGCTGCATCGCCTGGAGCGCCGCGCCCCTCGGGTGAGACCGGAAACCAAGACGGCGGGGGAGGGGCGCTGATGGAACTGTTGCTGGCGCTGATCGTCGGGGCGCTGACCGCCGCCGGCGTGTATCTGACGCTGCGCGCCCGGACTTTTCCGCTGGTGTTGGGGCTGGCTTTTCTATCTTACGCGGTCAATCTGTTTCTGTTCGCCATGGGCCGCCTCACCGTCGGTCAGCCGCCGTTGATCGCCGCCGGCGCGGCCGGATACGCCGATCCGGTGCCGCAAGCGTTGGTGCTGACGGCCATCGTCATCAGTTTCGCCATGACCGCGTTCGTCATCGCATTGGCGCTCAAGGCGCGGGCGGAGATGGGCAACGACCATGTGGATGGGCGACACCGGCCATGAATCATTGGGTCATCGCGCCGGTGCTGCTGCCGTGGTTGACCGCTATCTTGCTGCTGCTGGCGGGTCGGGCGAGCCTCGGTTGGCGGCGCCGGGCGAGCGTCGCCGCCGCCATCGCCCAGATCGGCTTGGCGCTGGTGGTGGCGGAAAAGGTCGGCGGTGGCGATATTCTGGTTTACGCGCTGGGCCACTGGCCGGCGCCGTTCGGCATCGTGCTGGTGGCGGATCGCTTGGCGGCCTGGATGTTGGTCGTCACCGCGTTCTTGGCCCTGTTCGCCTTGCTGTACGCGATTCGCGGCGACGATGCGGCCGGATCGCATTTTCATAGCCTGTTCCAGCTTCAGCTGTTCGGGTTAAACGGCGCGTTTCTCACCGGCGACCTGTTCAATCTGTTCGTGTTTTTCGAGGTTTTGCTGATCGCTTCCTACGGGCTGTTGCTGCACGGCGGCGGACGGCGGCGGACGCGGGCGGGCTTGCAGTTCGTGGCCGTCAACCTGGTTGGTTCCACCGTGTTTCTGTTCGCGGTGGGAACGCTCTACGGGGTACTCGGTACGCTCAACATGGCCGACTTGGCGCTCAAAGTCGCGGCCACGCCCCCGGCGAATGCGCCGCTGGTGCGGGCGGCGGGTTTGCTGCTGTTTGGGGTGTTCGCCCTCAAGGCGGCCTTGCTGCCGTTTTACTTGTGGCTGCCGGCCGCTTACGCTCAAACCGGCGCGCCGGTCGCCGCGCTGTTCGCCATCATGACCAAGGTCGGCGCATACGGCATTTTAAGGGTCTATCCGCTGATTTTCGGCGCAGGCGCGGGTCCGGCCGCCAATCTCATCGAACCGTGGTTGCTACCCTTGGCCCTGGCGACTTCAGGCGTCGGGATGGTGGGTGCGCTGGCCAGCACCCATCTCCGCCAACAGGTCGCTTATCTGGTGGTGGCGTCGGTCGGCTCGCTGCTGCTCGCGTTCGGTCTTGATAACGCTTCTGGCATCGCCGCCGGTTTGTATTACCTGCCGCATACCACGTTCGCCGCCGCCGCGCTGTTCCTGCTGGCGGACAGCATCGCCCACCGGCGCGGTGAATTGGGCGACCGGCTCGATCCTGGGTCGACCGTCGCCAGCGCCGGCGTGCTGGGCAGCCTGTTCTTTGTCGTCGCCGTGGCGGTGGCGGGCTTGCCGCCACTGTCGGGTTTCCTCGCTAAATTCCTCACGTTGAGGGCGGCGCTCGCCCATCCGTGGCTGCCCTGGATCATGGCCGTGGTGCTGGTGACCGGCCTGTTCGGCCTCATCGCGCTAGGCCGAACCGGCAGCTTGCTGTTTTATCGGGCGTTGCCGCCGGAAACACCTCCCGCGCCGGAAGAGTCCTCGGGACTGGCGCGCGAGCTGGCGCCCGCTGTCGGCTTGCTGTTGCTGGTCGTAGGGATGACCGTGGCGGCTGGTCCGATAGCCGAGGGCGCGCAGGCCGTCGCCGATCAACTCTTGCAACCGCAACGATATATTCAAGCCGTTATCGCGCCGGGAGGGATGCCGTAATGTCTCGTTTGCTGCCGCATCCGCTGGTTGCCCTGATGCTGGCGGCGGTCTGGTTGTTGCTGGCCAACAGCGTCGCGCCCGGCCAGATCGTGCTGGGCTTGCTGTTGGGTTGGGCGATTTCCTTGTTCTCCGCGCGTTTCTGGCCGCAAACCCCGCGCATCCACCGGCCGCTGGTGCTGCTGCGCTTGGTCGGCGTGGTGCTGTACGACATTTTGGTGGCGAACCTGACGGTGGCGTGGCTGATCCTGCGCTCGCCCGCGCGGCTGCGGCCGGCGTTCGTGCGAGTGCCGCTGGCGCTGCAATCCGATCTGGCGATCAGCGTGCTGGCCAACGCCATCTGCTTGACGCCCGGTACGGTGTCCTCGCGCCTCTCGTCGGATCGCCGCCATTTGCTGGTCCACGCGCTCGATGTGGGTGACCCCGACAAACTGGTCGCGACCATCAAGCGCCGTTACGAGGCCCCGCTGCGGGAGATTTTCGAGCCGTGCTGACCCGGTTCGCCTTGCCGCTCGCTTTTGTTCTGGTGGCCGCCGCCTTCGCTTGCGGTTTCTGGCGGCTGCTGGTCGGTCCCAGCGTCCCGGATCGGATCCTGGCGTTGGATACGCTGTACGTCAACGCTATCGCCCTGCTGGTGTTGTCCGGTATCCATCTGTCCAGCGCCGCCTATTTCGAAGCGGCGCTGCTGATCGCGTTGATGGGCTTCATCGGCACCGTCGCCTTGTGCAAGTATCTGTTGCGCGGCGACATCATCGGGTGATCGCCATGCTGGATGCCCTGTTGTCCTCGCTGGTTCTGGCCGGCGCGCTATTGACCTTTATCGGCTCGCTCGGCTTGATCCGGTTACGAGATTTCTACTCCCGGCTACACGCGCCGACCAAAGCGACGACCTTGGGCGTGGGCAGCCTGTTGCTGGCATCGGCGCTCTATTTCAGCACGCGCGGGGAGGGTGTCAGCCTGCACGAGGTGCTGGTGACGGTGTTTTTGTTCATCACCGCGCCGGTCAGCGCCCACCTGCTGTCCAAGGCGGCGCTGCATCTCAGGTTGCGCTCGCTGGCGGCGTTGCCGTCCGAGGTGAGCCGTGAAGGGGCGGGCGATAGCGCGGATCGGCCGTAGCCGAACCGGCGCGGGAGGCATGGAGCGCCGGTCACCAGAATGATGGGGGAACGCCAAACGCCGCCAACAAGCCGAACAGCAACAGGGTAACGGCCAGCGCCAGCCAGGTACAAACCGGTCGCCAGCGCGCCGGCAGCCGCGCCACGAAAAAAGCGACCAAGCTATGGCGGCCGGCCATCAGGGTGGCGGTTGAACCGAGCAAGGCCAGCCCCAACAGCAAGGTGACCGACACTTCCTCGATGAAGGCGAAGGAATAAGAGGCCAGATAGCGCACGATCGCATTGCCCAGCGTAAGCAGCGCGAGCAACGCCAAGAGAGCCGCCATCAGCCGTCGTTCCAGGTCGACCCGGAGGCGGGTTGACGGGGGTTTTGGCGCGTTCGGCGGAGCGTTTGAACCCGGACGCGAACCGTCGATCGAGTAAAGCAAAACCCCGGTTTGAGGCCGGGGCGAAATTTTGGGATCGGCTTTAGCCCTGGGGGATCGCCGTCTCTGCCTTCTCGACCAGTTCAGGGCCAATGCGCTCGCTCCAGCGGTTGTAAAGGTCGCGAGTCGCAGCGCGGAACGCCTGCTCCGCCGCCACGGTCAGGCGGGTGATCGCGGCGCTGTTGCTCTCGATCTGCTCGGGCGGCGCGTCGCCGCGCCCGATGGGTGGTGCTGTCGGCATGGCCGCAGGGTAAGTCGGTTTAGATATGGAAGCTTGGCAGCACATACTATACCATCAACTTGTTCCGGTTTAAGGGCGGATGCCGGCCGCGACCGAGGTAAAGCCATGGCCCAAACACGAGCGGGCGAACGTCGTCCGACCCTTTATCTGATCTATGCCGCACCGCTGGCGGGCGGTCTGACGGTCGAGGATACCGTGGTGGCCGGCGATGCGGACGAGGCGTACCGAAAAGCGCGAACCTTATATCCGCGCGACCATTTTGACGTGACCGTTTACTTGCAATCGGCGGATGACGACTGATTCGGACCCCAAACACACCCTGGTTGCGATGGCATGGCCGCTATTAGTTCGGTCGGCGCTTGGCGCCACGGAAGACCACCCCGTTGGATGCTCATGAACGAACTGGATCATGAAAAGCTGCTGGAGTCCATCGCGCGACTCACGGAAAAGCGCAACCGGCTGTCGCTGGAAATTTGCCTGACGCAGACCATGTTCGATCTGCTGGAGGTCGAGGAAATCGTGCTGTATCGCTGTGAAGGCGACCAAGCCAACCTGCTGGTTCGCATCGACCACAAGAATTGCTGGATTCGGGATAGCGAAATCGACGAGGCCGACGCGGAGGTTTCGATCAACCGTGATACCGGGTTTCTCGCCTGCGCCCACGGACGCGAGATGGTGATCGAATCCGTTACCGAGGGCAACCGCTACACCTTCCCCATCCCGCGCCAGGATCCGTTGGTCGGGTTCTTGCGGTTGGTGTCCGCGCGCGACCTGCGCGACGACCGGCGGATGATCGAAGGCTTCGTGCAGATTTACTGGAACTATCTCAAGCTGATCGAAGACAACGAACGCGACAAACTGACCGGTTTGCTCAACCGCAAGGCCTTCGACGACAAGCTCATGGATATCCTGCAAGCCAGCCGTCGCGCCACCTTGGCCAGAGCGGAGCGCCAGCATCATGTGGAGCGGCGCGACGGCGATGACGGCCAATACTATTGGCTGGCGGTGCTGGATATCGATTTCTTCAAGCGCATCAACGACACCTACGGCCATCTCTACGGCGATGAAGTCCTGATCCTGATCGCCAACATCATGCGCCGTTCGTTCCGCCGTTCCGACCTGTTGTTTCGGTATGGTGGGGAGGAATTCGTGGTGGTGTTCAGGACGCGGATAGAAGCGGATGCGCCGCTCGTGCTCGAACGGTTCCGGCAGAACGTGGAACGCTATCATTTCCCGCAAGTGGGCCAAGTGACGGCCAGCGTCGGCTACACCCAGATTCTCAACTCGGAAGCCACCACGGTGGTGATCACTCGGGCCGACAAGGCGCTGTATTACGCCAAGGAGCACGGCCGCAACCAGATCCGCTGTTACGAGACTCTGATCGCCGACGGCGCGCTGGCCAAACCCGAAGGAAATTTCGGCGACGTTGAGTTATTTTAAACGGCCGCTTTTTGCCGAACCTTTCAAGAACATCTCCATGCGATTCTCCCAGCATTGCCCCGTCCGGCGCGCGTGGATGGTCGGCGGTCTGTTGGCCGCCACCTTGTTGGGCGGTTGCGCCAGCTCGCCCCCCAAACCGCCCGCCAAGCCCGCCCTCGCCCCACAGTCTTCCGGCGCGCTGAGCGAAAAAGCCAAACAAGAGCAGCGCCAGGCCATCCTCAAGGTCCGCACCGGCACCCTGAACCAACTCTACAAGCTAAAACCGCTGACCCGAAGCGAGATCGAACAGGCCGCCGGTTACGGCGTGTTCGAGATCAACGGCCTGAACGCCGTGCTGGCGGGCAAGCACGGGCGCGGTGTGGTCCATGAAAAAAGCGGTAAGGTCACTTACATGCAACTGGCCCGCACCGATGTCGGACCCGGAGTCGCGGTGAAACCGTGCTGGCAGGTCCTGGTGTTTCGCGACGCCCAACCGTTGAGCCAGTTCGTCAGGTCTGGATTGTCGGCCGATGTTTCCGGCAATCCCAGCATCACCATTTACCAGTTGAACGCAAACGGGGTCTCTACCCAGGCCGAGTGGAGCGCTCAGTATTTCCGGGACCCCGATCTCAACTAGTCGCGACTTGCCCGGATTTGACGCGGTTCGGCGGAGGGGTTTCACGCCAGGCTGGACGCGAACACGTTGACCGCAATAGCGAGCACGATCAGATTGAAGCCGAACGACAGCAAGCCATGGATCAGCGTCAACCGGCGCATGGGGCGGCTTTGCGTCGTCACGTCGGACACTTGCGAGGTCATGCCGATAACGGCGGCGTAGTAGAAAAAATCGAGGTAATCGGGCTCTTGGTTACCGGGAAAAGACAGGCCGCGCGCCGGTTCCTTCGCCGCGGGAAGCGGTCGGTAATAGACGCGGGCGTAGTGGGATGCAAAAACGGTTTGAATCAGCAACCACGCTCCCGCCAGGGATGACAGCATCGCGCCGAGATGGATCCAATGCGCCAGCCCGTGCAGGTTGCGGCCGGTATCGATCACCAGCGCGACCGCCGCAAGGCTGGCGCAACAGGCCAGCGTCACCAAAACAAACAACATGAGGGCTCCCGGATCGTTCCATTGAGCGCGGCGACGGGTTGCCCGAGCGTCCAAACGTAACGCCAGAGACCAAATCAGGGCGAGTTCGACGGCACAGTAAGTACACCAGGCAGCCAGCCACGACGTTTCGGCGCCGTGCTCGAAGTACGGCGGCGTGATGGTTCCGACCGCGAGCGCGGGCGCTATCGCCAGGGCTTGTCGGCCTAAGGCGCTCAAACGCGCCGACCAATGCAGGTCGTGGAGCGGATGCTTGTTCACGGTAAAGGGTCGCGCGTCCGAGTGTATGACTCAACCATCATCAAGGATCACATTATGCCACCCGATAAGTCTGCCGACCTCGAACGCCAGCGGATGAACCAACCGGCTTGGCGGCGTTGGGGAACGTACCTGAGCGAGCGACAGTGGGGCACGGTGCGGGAAGATTACAGCGAATACGGCACCGCTTGGAATTATTTCACCCACGAACAGGCTCGCGGCCGCGTTTACCGCTGGGGCGAGGACGGCATCGGCGGGTTCTGCGACGACCGGCAAATTCTGTGTTTGGCGGTGGCCTTGTGGAACGGCCAAGACCCGATTCTCAAGGAGCGTCTGTTCGGGTTGACCAACCAAGAAGGCAATCACGGCGAAGATGTAAAAGAGTTGTATTACTACCTCGATGCGACGCCGACCTATTCCTATGCCCGGATGCTCTATAAGTACCCGCAAGCGGCGTATCCCTACCAGCGGCTGATCGAGGAGAACCGGCGGCGCGGTAAATCGGAGCCGGAATTCGAGCTGATCGACACCGGCGTGTTTGCCGACAACCGCTATTTCGATATCGATATCGAATACGCCAAGGCGGACGCCGACGATATCCTGTTGCAGGTCAGCGCGCACAATCGGGGACCGGATCCGGCGCGGCTGCACCTGCTGCCACAACTGTGGTTCCGCAATACCTGGAACTGGTTCGCGGGCGCGGTCAAACCCAGCCTGCGCGCCCAAGGCGACCGCCGCGTGCTGGTCGATCATCCCACCGGGCAAAAGGTGGCCGATTTCGATGGCCCGCAAGAGTTATTGTTCTGCGACAACGAGACCAACGTCCGCCGGCTGTCCGGCAAAGCCGATGCGTCGGGTTATTTCAAGGACGCGTTTCACGATCGCGTGATCCACGGCCAACCCCTTGCCGTCAACCCGGAGCGCACCGGCACCAAGGCGGCCGGATGGTTTGTGTTCGATCTTCCGGCGGGCGGCAGTCGGGCGCTGCGCGTGCGCGTGCGACCCGACCACGGCGCCGGTGATGCCTTTGCCGATTTCGCCGATCTGCTGGAACAGCGGCGGCAAGAGGCCGACGTTTTTTATGCCGAGACCCAAAAGAACGTCGGCGATGCCGACGCTCGGCGGGTGCAACGGCAGGCGCTGGCCGGCCTGTTGTGGAGCAAGCAGTTTTACTACTACGACATCCCGCAATGGTTGGACGGCGACCACGGCCAGCCGGCGCCGCCCGAAAATCGCCGCCACGGCCGCAACAGCGATTGGCGGCACCTGAACAACGCCGACATCATTTCCGTGCCCGACAACTGGGAGTATCCCTGGTTCGCCGCCTGGGATCTGGCGTTTCACTGCGTGGCGCTAGCGCTGGTGGACCCGCAATCGGCCAAGGACCAACTGGTTTTGCTGTGCCGGGACTGGTACATGCACCCCAACGGCCAATTGCCCGCCTACGAATGGAATTTCGGCGACGTGAACCCCCCGGTGCACGCCTGGGCGGCCTGGAAGGTCTATCAAGCCGATCGCGAGCAACGGGGTGATGGCGGTGATCTGGCATTCCTGGAACGGGTATTTCATAAGCTGATGCTCAATTTCACCTGGTGGGTGAACCGCAAGGATGTCGAAGGCCGCAACATCTTCCAGGGCGGTTTCTTGGGTTTGGACAATATCGGCGTATTCGACCGCTCGAAACCGCTCCCTACCGGCGGCTTTCTCAACCAGGCCGACGGCACCGCCTGGATGGCGATGTACTCGCTGAACCTGACCCGCATCGCCCTGGAACTGGCCCATCACAACCACGTTTACGAAGACATCGCGACCAAATTTTTCGAGCACTTCCTGAATATCGCCGCCGCCTTGAACAATCTCGGCGAGCAAGGGATCGGGTTATGGGACGAGCAAGACGGCTTTTTTTACGACGTGTTGTCGCTGCCGGATGGCCAGAAGATGCCGGTGCGTATTCGCTCGATGGTCGGCTTGATTCCGCTGTTCGCCGTGGAGGTGATCACCGGAGACGTGCTGGAGGGTTTGGGAGATTTTAACCGCCGTTTGAAGTGGTTTCTGAACTATCGCCCCGATTTGGCCAAGCTGGTGTCGCGCTGGGAGCAGCCGGGCCGGGAGCAGCGGCGGCTGCTGTCGCTGGTGCGCATCGTCCGCATGAAAGCCTTGCTCCAGAAAATGTTGGACGAAAACGAATTTCTGTCCCCTTACGGCATTCGGGCGCTGTCGCGCTATCATCTCGACCACCCCTATCGCTTTGAATGTGAGGGCGTCGGTTACGAAGTCCGTTACCAGCCGGGAGAATCCACCAGCGGCCTGTTCGGCGGTAACTCCAACTGGCGCGGCCCGGTCTGGATGCCGGTCAACTACCTGTTGATTCAGAGCCTGCGTCGCTTCGATCGCTATTATGGCGATGGGGTCAAGGTGGAGTGCCCGACCGGTTCGGGAACTTGGCTGACGCTGGGCGGAGTCGCCGACGAACTGTGCCGCCGTCTCAGCCGGCTGTTCCTGCGTGGCGCCGACGGTTGCCGCCCGCTGTTCGGGGCTTGCGATTTCCTGCAAACCGATCCTTATTTCAAGGACCATCTCGTATTTTACGAATATTTTCATGGCGATGATGGTCATGGCCTCGGCGCCAGCCATCAAACCGGTTGGACCGCGTTGATCGCCAATCTGATCAACGAAGCCTATCGACCGGAATAGCCGAGCGCTAAAGCCCATCGAACCCCGAGCCAAGAAGCCCCCGCGATCCCAACGGAGACCCTGCGATGCCCGCCCCTCACAATACCACCTTGCCCAGCTATGCCTGTCCCCAGATTCTCGCCGGCCAGAAGGCCCTGGTCACCGGCGCCAGTTCCGGCATCGGCAAGGCCATCGCCCTCGGTCTGGGTCGGGCCGGGGCCGATGTCGCGGTCAATTTCGTCTCCAATGAAGAGACCGCCCGAGAAATCGTCAGGGCCATCGAAGGTTTCGGGGCCAAGGCGATCGCGGTCAAGGCCGATGTTTCCAAGGAAGCTGAGGTGCAGTCTCTGTACAAGGCCATGTTCGAGACTTTTGGAACCATCGACATTCTGGTGGCCAACGCCGGTTTGCAGCGCGATGCCAACATCGACGAGATGACCCTGGAGCAGTGGAATACGGTCATCGATGTCAACTTGACCGGGCAGTTTCTGTGCGCCCGCGAGGCGATCAAGGAGTTCAAGCGCCGCGGCGTCAACGAGGCGGTGTCCGTGGCCGCCGGCAAGATCATCTGCATGAGTTCGGTCCATCAGATCATCCCTTGGGCCGGCCACGCCAACTACGCGGCGTCCAAGGGCGCCGTCAATATGCTGATGCAGACCATGGCCCAAGAACTGGCGCCGTTTCGTATCCGGGTCAACAGCATCGCACCCGGCGCGATCCGCACCCCGATCAACCGCCCGGCCTGGGAAACCCCGGAAGCCTACGCCAAACTGATGGAACTGGTTCCCTACCAGCGCATCGGCGAGCCGGAAGACATCGCGCAGGCGGCGGTGTTTCTGGCCTCCGACATGGCCGACTACATCACCGGCACCACCCTGTTCGTGGACGGCGGCATGACCTGCTACCCCGGTTTTGCCACCGGCGGTTAACCCCGTTGGACCGCAGAGCGACCGCGTTCGACCCGCGCTGGCGGACCGGCGCGGGTTTGCCGGGCGCCGGCCGGCCTCCTCCGGTGAACTCAACGTCTGTCGGTCGGCGTGAAGGCTGGCGTTTTGGAGTTTGATGCATGACCGATCCAGTGTCGTTCAGGCCCGGAAGTACAGGGGGCCTTACTTTTATAGTCATTCACATATGTTCATTTATATTTGTGAATGACTATATTGTTCGGCCTGTTCGCGTTCTACGGCTTGTTCATGGTAGCGACAGAAGGAGTCGAAAAGGCGCTGGTCGCGGACCTCGCCGCACCGGAACGGCGCGGGACAGCGTTTGGCTGGTTCAATCCGACGACCGGGGTGTTCCTGTTGCCGGCCTCCGTGCTGTTCGGTTAGCTCTATCAAACCGTGTCGCCTTTGGCGGCTTTCGATTTTTCCGGTGGTTGCGCCTTGGTGGCTGCCGCTTTGCTCTGGTTTTGGGTGCGCGTTCGATCGGATAAATAATTGCCCCGTTACTAAGCCTGATTCTCTACTAATCTGTACGCATTGGGGATTGGTTGCATCCCTACCGGTCAGCAGGTTTTTCTCCAGCTCACATCAGTTCCCATCGCCCATGAGGATCATCTGAGATGCTGACTTTGCTCGTCCTCGTTTTTGTCATCGCTTACGCGGCCATCGCGCTGGAGCATCCCATCAAGATCAACAAATCAGCCTCGGCGCTGGTGGGGGCGGGACTGCTCTGGACGATTTATGCCTTGGCGGGCGGTGAGTCGCACCAAGTCGGGGAGGAGTTGGGGGAGTCGGTGATGGCCACCGCCCAGGCCCACGAGACCGTACTAGATCTCGTATGCCGTCTTCTGCTTGAAAAAAAAAAAATACTACACACGTACATATCA
>DPWB01000165.1 GCA_003527885.1 Candidatus Competibacteraceae bacterium | reverse complement strand
TGTATATATGGCTAGTTTTTACGTGTTTTTTTTTCAAGCAGAAGACGGCATACGAGTTCTAGTACGGTCTCGTGGGCTCGGAGATGTGTATAAGAGACAGGCCCAGGACAGCATAATCATCGGCTACCCGCCTCCCTACTCCTATCCACCCTCTTATCCGCCTTATCCCCCCTATCCATCTCATCCGGCCAAACCGTACCCGCCGCCGCCGTGTACGCCTTGGCCGGATTGCCACCAACCGCTGCCGCCGCCACGACCCACGCAACCGCCCAGCCCCTTGGCCAAGCCCAATCCGCCTTTCCACCCGAAAGCAATCGGTATCGACGCGGAGTCGCGGGGCGCATTTCCGGGGCGGTGACGTTCGGGTTCAGCGCGCGGCCAACCAGTGTAGGGCGCTTTAGCGAGTCAATTCCGGCTCGAACCATGCCAGTCGCGACCGCAAGTTCACCACCTCCCCGACGATCAGCAAGGCCGGCGAGCGGACTTTGGCGCCTTGCAGCGAGGCTGGCAAGGTGGCGAGCGTCGCGCAATAAACCCGCTGCCGCGGCGTGGTCCCCTGTTCCACCAAGGCAACCGGCATGGCGTCCGCCGCCCCGTACTCCCGCAATTTCATGCAGATGTGATGGACGCTCTTGAGACCCATGTAAAACACCACCGTCTGCCGGGGTTGCGCCAGCGCCGGCCAATCGAGTTCCAGCGAGCCGTCCTTGAGATGGCCGGTGACGAACACGCAGGATTGGGCGTAATCGCGATGGGTCAGCGGAATCCCCGCGTAAGCCGCGCAACCGGCGGCGGCGGTCACGCCCGGCACCACCTGAAAAGGGATGCCGGCCGCCATCAGGGTTTCGATCTCCTCGCCGCCGCGGCCGAAAATGAACGGATCGCCCCCCTTGAGCCGCAACACCCGTTTGCCCCGCAGGGCCAACTCCACCAGCAATTGGTTGATTTCGTTCTGCGGCAGTGTGTGGTGCTCCGGCTCCTTGCCGACGAAAATCCGTTCGACATGCGATTCCAGCAATTCCAGGATCGCGGCGCTGATCAACCGGTCATAAACCGCGACATCGGCCTGTTTCATCAGCCGCACGGCCTTCACGGTCAGCAATTCTGGATCGCCGGGACCCGCCCCCACCAGGAACACTTCTCCACGGGAGGGCTGGGTTGGGGAGAAACACGTTTGTTGGCTCATGGTAGTGCTTGTTGTCGGTTTTTGATGCCGGGGCCTTGAAGCCCCCACCCGCTATCTAGCCGCCGAGCCGCGAGGGGCTGGCGCATGAATCGGCCAGCCGATCAGACCTGTCGCAGCCGGTCGGCTTGAATCCCCGCCAGCGCCTGCTCCAACCGCTGCCAAGCCGATTCAAGTCCCGGCAATCCGAAGCGCAAGCTCGGCGGATCGGCGAAGCATCGGACCAAAATACCCTGTCGGGCCAAGGCATCTTGCCAGAAATCGGCCGCCGCCACCGGCGCCCATTGAAATAAAGCCGTGCCGCCGGCCACCGCAAAACCGTGCTCTTCAAGCAAATGCGCCAGCCGCTGGCTGGCGTTCGCCAGTCGGGTTCTAGCTTCCCTTTGCCAGTCCCGATCACCCAAGGCGCGACCCGCCAGCCAACGGCTGGCATTCGCCAGCGGCCAAGGGCCTAACCGCTCCACCAGCCGCGCCAATAAAACGGGCTCCGCCAACACGAAACCGACCCGCGCCCCGGCGAGCCCGAAAAACTTGCCCAGCGACCGCAGCACGATCAAGCCCGGCAAACCGGCCTGACCCGCCAAACTTTCTGCGGGAGTGGCATCCATGAACGCCTCGTCCACCACCAACCAGCCACCGCGCGCCGCCAGCCGTTTCCGCCATCCAAGCAACACCTCGGAGGAATAGCGAACACCGGTCGGATTATTCGGGTTGACCACCACCACCACGTTCAAGCGACCGAGGATTCCATCCACCTCACCTACCGTGACCAGTTCCACCCGATGGCCGGCCCGTTGCCAGGCACGGGCATGTTCCGCATAGGTCGGGCCCACCACGCCAACCGGGCCAGGATCGCGCAACAGCGGCAAGCTCTGGATCGCCGCTTGCGAACCGGCCACCGGTAACACATTTGCGGTTTGGTAATAGGCCGCCGCCGCATTTTCCAAGCCGTCGTCCGCTTCCGGGAGCCGCTGCCAGACCGTGGCCGGGATCGCCGGGACAGGCCAACCGTGCGGATTGATCCCGGTGGACACATCCAGCCAGTCTGACAACGCAATGCCGTAACGCGAGACCGCCGCTCGCACCCCACCACCGTGCTCAAGCAACCAGCAGCCCTCCAGCCAGAATAGCCACCAGCCACAACAGCAGCGCCCGCCGTAGCAGCGCCACCGCTCGCCCGATATCGTCAGCGCGCGGCGCGAGCCCCTCGCCCAATGCCGGACGCGCGGACCATTCACCGTGATAGCGCGCGTGGCCGCCCAACGCCAAACCCAGCGCGCCCGCGCCCGCCGCCATCACCGGCCCGGCGTTGGGGCTTTTCCAACGCGGGGCCTGCTCGCGCCAGCACCGCCACGCCAACGCCGGCTTCGCCCCGACCGCCACGTAACTCAAGGCGGTCAAACGCGCCGGCACCCAGTTCAGTAGATCGTCCAACCGCGCCGCCGCCCAGCCGAAATCCCGATAGCGCGGAGTCCTATAACCCCACATCGCATCGAGCGTATTGGCCAAGCGGTATAAAACCACACCCGGCGCCCACGCCGCGACAAACCAAAACAGCGCGCCGAACACCGCGTCACATCCGTTTTCCAGCACCGATTCCACCGTAGCTCGACTGATTTGTTCCTCGTCGAGATCGTCGGCGTCGCGGCTGACGATCCTGCCGACCCGCTCGCGCGCCAGCGGCAAATCACCGGCTTGCAGGGCCGCCGCCACCGCCTCGGCGTGTTCGGCCAGACTACGCGCGCCGAGGGCCAAATACAGCAAACCCAGCGCCACCGCCGAACCCGACACCGGCACGGCTGTCAACGGCCAAGCCGCCAGCGCGAACGGGACCAGCAAAATAACCACCGCGCCGATGCCGCGACCGCGCCGAAAACCGCCGTTTAGGGCGGGCGGCCCGTAACAGAGCGCCTCCACCCGCCGCGCCAGCCAGCCGAACCCCACCAACGGATGCCAGCGAGGCGGCTCGCCCTGCCAATAATCCAGCAATACCGCGCCGATACAGAGCAACGCGATCAACATAAAAACCCTTCTGATTGCGGAAAGCGACTTGGGAACGGGAACTATCGTTCGATTCTGTCACGCCGTTCAAGGCGCCTCCCTCGTCCGTTCGCGAGAGAGAGGGGGTAAATTTCGAAGGCGGCGTAGTGTAGCTAAAATCCAGGCCGTTCAGCGAAAAGCGGCCAGCCTCTCACAGCTCACCCATCGATCACCGCTTGGTTACGTCCCTGGTGCTTGGCACGATAAAGCGCCGCGTCCGCCCTGGCAAACCAAGCGTCCGGTCCTTCTGTTGGCCGCAACAGCGCGCCACCTATCGACACGGTTAGCGTTTTGCCCTGATAAGACAACTCTTTTTCCACCTGGCAACAAATATTGTTAGCCATCGCTTTCAAGGCATCGGGGTGAGTCGAATAAACCAACAGGACAAACTCTTCGCCGCCGAACCGAAAAAACCGGTCGGTCTTACGCACCGAACGCTCGACCAAGCGCGCCAAACGGACCAGCACTTCATCGCCGACATCATGCCCCCAGGTATCGTTGACCCGCTTGAAGTAGTCGATATCAATGACCAGCAACCCATAAACTGTCTGTTCCCGCGCAAAGGCTTGGTGGGCGCGCAGCAATTCTTGTTGGAAGGTGCGCCGGTTAAAAGCGCCGGTCAGGGTATCCCGCGACGCCAGATTTTCCAGTTGCTGGCGCTGTAGTTCGGACCGATAAGCGAAAATATAGGTATATAAACAGACTAGCAAGGCAGTCGCGGCAAAGCCGAAACCCGCCAACCGACCGGGGAAGGCGCTCCCTTCAACCAGCAGCAGCGCCAGATAAATGACCGATACGATGATCACATGATGGCGATGCACCAGAAAAAAATTGGCGACCAACATCGGGTACATCCAGGGCAGGGCAATCTGTCCCACCAAACGCACCGCCAAAATGCCCAAGAGGAAATCGAAATACATGAAAAGCAGGCAAGAGCGGCGAGTATCGCCAGTCAGCCAAGCGTAAAGCACGGTCGCTAAAATAGCCGCCATCAAGGCGCCTTCCATGGCGGCGATCACCCAATCGCCCCGAGCTGAGCGATAAACGAAGAAAGGGGTTATGACCAGCAGCGCCACCGACCCCATCCAGGACAGCACCGCCAACTGAAAATCCTGGCGCAGCCGATAGCGGATTTCACTCGGCCGCATGATTTTGGTATTGCATAAACTTAGTTCTCTTCGGCGGTAGCCAAGCAAGGGAGAGTCAAGGAATTTTTGATTTCAAGCCAGATGGCGCGACGATGGATCGCTAACGCGGCCCGGCGAACAGTACGCTACCCCGCGATAGCCGCTAACCGCTATAAGCCAATGCATTCTACTTTGCTAACGATAGACCGAATTTAGACAACAAGGACAACCCGTGCGCGCGAGCGGAAAAAATATAACGTCCAAAACTCTCATGATTCAAGGCACCACCTCGGATGCCGGAAAAAGTGTCATGGTCGCTGGCTTGTGCCGATTGTTGGCGCGGCGCGGGGTGCGGGTCGTTCCCTTCAAGCCCCAGAACATGGCCCTCAACAGCGCCGTCACCGTGGACGGCGGCGAGATCGGCCGCGCCCAGGCGGTACAGGCGCAAGCCGCTTTCCTGGAGCCGCACGCCGACATGAACCCGGTGCTGCTGAAACCCAACACCGATATCGGCGCACAAGTCATCGTCCACGGTCGGGCGCTGAGCAACATGGACGCTCGCCGCTATCACGATTACAAGCCGGTGGCGATGCGGGCGGTGCTGGAATCGTATCGACGGTTGCTCGCGGCTTATGACGTAGTGCTGGTGGAAGGCGCGGGCAGCCCGGCGGAAATCAATCTTCGCGACAAGGATATCGCCAACATGGGTTTCGCCGAGGCGGTGGATTGCCCGGTCTGGCTGGTCGGCGACATCGACCGGGGCGGCGTGTTCGCCCACCTGTACGGCACTCTCGCGCTGCTGGCTCCCAGCGAGCGGGCGCGAATCACCGGGCTCATCATCAACCGCTTTCGGGGCGATATCAGCCTGCTCGCGTCAGGCTTGGAGTGGTTGACCCAGGAAACCGGCAAGCCGGTGCTGGGCGTGCTGCCTTACCTGCAAGGCTTGCATCTGGAAGCCGAAGACGCCTTGCCGCACGAGACAAGCGCCAACAAGGACGAGCGGCGCTTGCGCGTGGCGGTGCCGGTGCTGGCGCGCATCAGCAACCACACCGATTTCGACCCACTGCGCCTGCACCCGCAAGTCGAGTTGCGCTGGGTGCGGCCCGGCGAAACCATCCCACCGAGCGATTTAGTCATTCTGCCCGGCAGCAAGAGCACGCGCGGCGACTTGCGCCGGCTGCGCCAGCAGGGTTGGGATACGGATATTCAGCGCCATCTGCGCTACGGCGGCAAAGTCATCGGCATCTGCGGCGGCTTTCAGATGTTGGGCCGTCACGTCCACGATCCCGCTGGCCTGGAAGGCGAGCCCGGTAGCAGCCCCGCCCTCGGTTTACTAGATTTCATAACCACGTTAGAGCCGGAAAAACAATTGCGTCGGGTCGAGGGCCGCTTGTTGCTTGAAGAGGCTCCTGTAACCGGTTATGAAATTCACGCGGGCGTCAGTAACGGCCCCGCGCTTTCCCGGCCCGCCGTTCGGCTGACCGACGGCCGACTCGATGGCGCGGCGTCGGCTGACGGTCAATTGCTCGGCACTTACCTGCACGGGCTGTTCGATACGGCCTCCGCCCGCGATGCGCTGCTGCGCTGGGCCGGGCTGGCGGTACGGGAAACCCCGGATTACCGACAACTGCGAGAAGATGGTATAAACCGGCTGGCGGACGCTATCGCCGAGCACCTGGATTTGCGCTTGCTCGAAGGGCTGTTGACCGGCTAATCTTTTACCGGTTTCTTGCTGTGCTCGGCGATGTACCCCCCTTGATCGGTCGGTCGGATCGGCCATGAAAATTCGGACCCCACTCGTCATTCTGTTCGTCTTGACCGCCGTCAACGGCGGCATCGTGGCCTACCGCCATTTACGGCAACCGCCGCTGACGCCTGCCGCCGTCGCCACGCCGTCGAAGGCTACAACGCCTTCCACCGCGCCGCCGCCCGCAAGCCCGACTGTCCCCGCGCCGGTAGCGGCAGACTCCCCGCCAGTGGCCGCCCGGCCACCGGACCCAACGGCTCCCGCCAAACCCCCGCCGGAACGGGTTGCAATTCTGGAGAAAAAGCCGCGCTATCTCCCGCCGCTGCCGGGCTCATCAGCGCCTCCCAAAGGCGTGGCGGATTGGATTCTGGTGGAGAAAAAAGCGCGGCGACTGACGCTGTTGCGTGACGGTAAGCCCCTCAAATCCTACGAGATCGCCCTGGGCCGCCAACCTGAAGGCCCCAAACGTTTTCAAGGCGACAACAAGACCCCGGAAGGGGTGTATCAGATCAGCTTTCGCAAGAAGAACAGCGAATTCCACCGGGCCTTGCGCATCTCTTATCCCAGTCCCCAGGATGTCGCCTTCGCCAACCGGCAAAAACGTTCACCGGGCGGCGATATCATGATCCATGGTTTGCCCAATGGCATGGGTTGGCTGGAAGCCGGCCACCGGTTGCGCGACTGGACGGCGGGCTGCATCGCGGTGACCAACACCGAAATCGAAGAAATCTGGCGGACTGTCCCCGACGGTACGCCGATTGAAATTCGGCCCTAGCGCGCTGGCGGCGCGCGCTCCAAGCCCAAACGGCGCCTGAGCCCACGATCGGCGTGCTGGCGCCGCTGGTGGTGGGCTTATTTCACTTGACGCCTTGAAGCCGGCGAAGCTCAGAACTCGATCCCCCGTTGCGCCTTGACGCCTTGCTCGCGATAGGGGTGCTTGACGCTGCGAACCTCGCTGACCAGATCGGCCAGCTCCACCAGCGGCTGCGGGGCATGACGGCCGGTCACCACCACGTGCAGGCCAAAGCGGCGCTTGCCGAAAGTGTCCAGCACCCGGCCCAGATCGAGATAGTCGTATTTCAACACCGCATTGAGTTCGTCCAGGATCACCAGCTCGTAGCCGGGATCGCCAATCATCCGTTCCGCCTCGCGCCAAGCGCGTTCGGCGGTGGCGATGTCCTGGTCCCGGTTCTGGGTCAGCCAGGTGAACCCGTCCCCGACCGTCTGAAAATCGACGTTTTCGAAGCGGCTTAGCACCGTTCGTTCCGCGCTGTCTTGGCTTCCTTTGATGAATTGCACCACGCCGACCCGCATCCCGTGGCCGATCGCGCGCAAAGCCATGCCGAAGGCGGCGGTGCTCTTGCCCTTACCGGGGCCGGTATAAACGATCAGCAAGCCTTTTTCGTGGATGGCGCGGGCCTGCTTGCGTTCGTAACCGGCCTTGCGGCGGGCGGTGAGGCGGGCGTGGTCGGGATTGGCGGCGGTCATGGCCGAGGGTTCTCCCCTCACCCGCGAGCGAGCGAGGACGGGGTGAAAGGACAGTCAAACGTGATGGGAAAAGCGCATCCAGCTTTGCGGGGTCCAGCCGGGGTCGAGACTGGCTTGGGGCGCACCGTCAGGATACAGGCCGCACTTGCGGGCGAAATAGCGATGAAACGCCAGATTGGGCGTCAGTTCCGGATGGAAAACGGTGACCAAAATCCGGTCGTCTTCGGCGGCGGCGACATAATCGTCCAGTTGCAACAACACGCGGACACGGTCGCCGACCCGGACGATCTTGGGGGCGCGGATGAAGGTTACCGGAATCGGCTCGCGCGCCACGGCCGGCACGCACACCTCGCGGCTGAAGCTGTCCAGCTGGCTGCCGAAGGCGTTGCGGCTGACCGTGATGTCGATCAGGCCAAGAATCGGCGGCTCACCCGCATTTTCCCTGGCCAGCAGAATGGTCCCGGCGCAGGTGCCCCACAACCTCAGACCGCCGTCGTAAGCCCGTTTGATCGCGCCGTCCAGACCGAAGATCCGCAGCAAGCGCGACAGGCAGGTGCTTTCGCCACCGGGGATAATCAGCCCGGCCAACCCTTCGAGCTCGGCGGCGCGCTTGACGGTGCGCGCTTCCAAACCGATCCGCCGCAGATGGTCGAGATGTTCCTGTACCCCGCCTTGCAAGTCCAGGACGCCGAGCGCGCCGGTGCCGGTGGCCGTCACCAACCCCGTCCCGCCAACCGGTCCTCACCGGCCATGCTCGCCACGCTCAGACCCTGCATGGGATCGCCCAGATCCATCGACACTTCGAGCAGTTTCTCGGGATCGTTGTAAAAGGCCGTCGCCTTGACGATGGCGCTGGCCCGCGTCACCGGGTCGGAGGATTTGAAAATGCCCGAACCGACGAACACGCCGTCGCAACCCAACTGCATCATCAGCGCGGCGTCGGCCGGCGTGGCGATGCCGCCGGCGGCGAAGTTGACCACCGGCAACCGGCCCAGCTTCTTGACTTCCAGCGCCAGCTCGTAGGGAATGCCGTTGACCTTGGCGAAGCTCATGATCTCCTCGGCCGGCATGGCCGCCAACTGGCGGATTTCGCGGTTCATGGTCCGCATGTGGCGCACGGCTTCGACCACGTCGCCGGTGCCGGCCTCGCCCTTGGTGCGGATCATCGCCGCGCCCTCGGCGATGCGCCGCAGGGCCTCACCGAGGTTGCGGCAGCCGCAGACGAAGGGGACCTTGAAGCCGCCCATGTCCATCTGGTACCGCTGTCTCATATACACATCCGACTCTGCCGACGAGCGATCTTGTTTAGA
>DPWB01000164.1:7091-13836 GCA_003527885.1 Candidatus Competibacteraceae bacterium | reverse complement strand
GTCCCTTCGTTTTTTTAATGATACGGCGACCACCGAGATCTACACTAGATCGCTCGTCGCCAGCGTCATTATGATCACTATGGTTATCATTTTTCCGATCGTCGTTTTCGGGGCTTTTATTTATGTCCGCGAGCCCACATGGTCGGAGCGCGAGCACTTCATTCGTTCGTACGTCTTTTCAGATGATTTGCTCGCCAAGCTAAAAAATCGTCATCCGCATCTGGAGGAGCAGTATTTTTATATGGTGGCCGGAGCGTTACGAAAATATTTCCTCGTTCACGCCAGGGCTGGGAAACAGCTCATCGGTATGCCTTCTCGGGTTGTAGATGATCTTTGGCATGAGTTCATTCTCGATACTCGAACTTACGAGCTTTTTTGTAAGGAAGCGTTTGGAGGGTACTTCCATCATGTCCCTGCTTCAGCGACCCGAAAGGGAGCCGACATCGAAGCCGCCCTTTGCATGACTTGGAGATATGCTTGTTTGGAGGAAAGCATCAACCCCAAAAATCCGACGCGGCTTCCATTGCTGTTTGAAATTGATGAAAAGCTACGGATAGCGAACGGCAACACTTACACGATGAAAGAGGAATTCAATTCCGCTGGTACATCGGCGAGCTGTGGAGGAATCGCTTGTGGCGGCTCCGCTTTCGGTGGCGCTGCCTGTTGTGGGGACGGTGGTGGGTCTGCGGGAGGATGCGGTGGTGGCGGCGGTTGTGGGGGTGGTGGTGATTAGAAGCGTCATACAATCTTCACATGAGTCGTCTTGACGGATGCTTGTTGCAGTTGATTTCGCTTCAGGGCGTTATTCTGGCGCGACGCGGCTGAGGTTGAACAACTTCGCTAGCGCTTTCGTCAATTTGACTTAACCCATTCGGTTGGTGACCGCTGCCCGTAGCGAGCGTCACGCGAGCGGCGCGGGCTCGACGCCCGCGCCAGCCAGCAGTCTCCTTTCTCCTCATTGACAATCCCCGCACCGCGCGCTCAGCGCACCGTCACCTTCGGATACTAAACCGTGGGCGCGGCATCGATTTTTAACGCGATAGTGTATCCTTAGAAGGCAAAATCTCGATTAACCGTCTACCAGGACGGTCTTCAGAACAAAAGTTATAGTTCCTTAGGATGATACAAAACCCGTATTTTTTTTCTGGTGCGGTTCCAGCAAAAACGAACGAGGAGAGCAGTATGAAACCTTTCCGCTTTACGGTGATCGCCGCGCTGCTCGGCGCGACGGTTTTGATCCCGGCCCTGGGCGAGGCGCAACAGCTGTCCCCGGCGGTGCGCGCGCACCGCGAGATGATCGTCACCGCCAACCCGCAGGCCACGGAAGCCGGCGCCTTCATTCTCAGAATCGGCGGAACCGCGACCGATGCGATGATCGCGACGCAAGCGGTGCTGGGCTTGGTCGAACCGCAGGCGAGCGGCCTCGGCGGGGGCGCGTTCGCGCTTTACTACGAGGCCAGATCGCGGACGGTCACGAGCTTCGACGGCCGGGAAAAAGCCCCGGCCGCCGCGACCGAGAACCGCTTCCTCACCGGGGATGGTAACCCTCTCGATTTCGTGGCGGCCTGGCAAAGCGGCCTGGCGGTCGGCGTTCCGGGCGTGCCGCGGCTGCTGGAAGTGATGCACCGACGCTACGGGCGGCTGCCGTGGTGGTCGTTGTTCGGACCCGCCATCTTCATGGCCCAAGGAGGCTTCCAGTTGACCGAGAACACCAGCGATCAAGTCGGCGGGTTGCTGGCCCTCAATCCGTCGTGCGCGGACGGGGAGCGCTTGTTCTTCCGCGACCGGACGGCCTTCGAATATTTCGCGAACGCGGCGGATTGCACCGCCAAACCGGCCGGCACCTGGATGCGCAACCCGGATTACGCCAACACGCTGAGGCTGATCGCCTTTTGGGGCGCGGCGGGTTTCTACGGCGGTCCCGTGGCGGCCGATCTCGTGGCGGCCGTGCGGGGCGATCCGGCGATTCCGGGCGATATGGCGCTCGGCGACTTGAGCGCCTATCAGGTCATTGAGCGCAAACCGGTGTGCATCGATTATCGTGGCCACAAGGTATGCGGCATGGGACCGCCGTCTTCGGGAGGGCTGGGGGTCGGGCAGATGCTGGGCATCCTCGAACACTTCGATCTCGGTTCGGACCCGCTGGAGAGCGGGGCGGTCCACCTTTTTACCCAGGCCGGCCGGCTGGCGTTCGCGGATCGCAACCAGTATGTGGCGGACCCCGGCTTCGTGCCGGTCCCCGCCCAAGGGATGCTGGATAAAACTTATCTGGCCGGACGGGCCGCGCTGATCGGCGACCGCGATCTGGGTACGGTGGGTCCCGGCGCGCCGCCGGGCGCTGTCGGGCTGGCCGCGCCCGATCGCACGGCCAACGCCAGCGGGACCAGCCACATCTCCATCGTCGACCGTTACGGCAACGCGCTGGCCATGACCACCACGGTCGAAAGTTCGTTCGGCAACGGCGTCATGGTTCCCGGCCGGGGGTTTTTGCTCAACAACCAGCTCACCGATTTTTCCTTCGCGCCGCGCGGTGATGGCGGCAGGCCGGTCGCCAACCGGGTGGAAGCCAACAAGCGGCCGCGCAGCTCCATGGCCCCGACGCTGGTGTTCGACGCGCGAGGCCGCCTGGAGTGGCTGACCGGTTCGCCGGGGGGATCGCGCATCATCGGCTACGTGGCGCAGTCGCTCGTCAACGTCATCGACTTCGGTCTCGATCCGCAGGAAGCGATCGATGTCCCGCACTACATGAACCGCAACGGCCGAACCGAGCTGGAGCGGCCGGTTCCGGGAGTGACCGTGGACTACGACGCCGAAGCGCTGGCGCGCGCTCTCGCCGCTCGCGGGCACGGCGTGGATTTCGTCGAACAGGTCAGCGGCCTGGGCGTCATTCAGGCCATCGGGGGCGGGTTCCTGGGCGGCGCCGACCGGCGCCGTGATGGCGCGGTCGGCGGCCAGTGAGGCGCATGGGTCGGCTTGGGCGTTTCGGCGGCGCAAGCGAACCGTCGGCGAGCCCGATCCCGAAAGCTTGGGGGCGGGCCCGACATTTTAGCCTTATCCGTCCTGCGGCCCGACCGACAGCGGCGGAAATTCGGGATGGGCCGATTCCTGCTGTCTAACGGCGGGGTTATAGCGCAGACAGTTCGGCAAACCGGGGCTTTCGGCGCCGATCTTGATGGCCGCGATGCGGCCTTCGTTGCGAAGTTGCAGCAGCCGCGAGATCACCCGGTTGCGGATGGTTTCGGGATCGATGGTGTTGACGTAGATCTTGGTGCCGCCTTCGAAACCGGCCGGCGTCGAGACCCGCCATTTGATCAGCACCCGCCACGGCATGGGGACATCCACGTCGGGCGGTTTGTAGTACCACTCCTCGTTGCAGGGCACGTCCGCGCCGGTGGCGGCGTGGCAAGCCTGCACCAGATCGGACATGCCGCGCAGTTCGTCGGCGGAATGGTTCCACGGCTGGCTGCGCTCGCTCTTGGAATAGATTTCCAGCGTGGGAAAGCGGTGGCCGAAGCCGGCGTAGGCGATGGCGTGGTCGTTTTCGGCCACCACCAGATTGCGGTAGATGGCGAAGTTGGCGCCGGCTTCGTTATAGAGGTTGGGGTTGGCCCGCACCCGCTCCAGTTCCAGCCCGTTTTGCGCGCCGCGCTCGTCGATGGCCACCAGTTGCTTGTGGAGGTGATCGAAGGACGCTCCGGCCGGCTTCAACCAGTTCTGGAACACCGCCACGTAGCGGACGTAGCGATTGTTGGCGTAAATGTCGCGCAGGGCGTCGATGGTGAAGTGCAGGTACTGGTAATGCTCCTCGGGGGTCAATGCGCCGGATGACGCCAGTTGGTGGTCGTGGGTGGCGCCGTCGATGAAATGGCGCCGGGCGACGATCAGTTCGTGGCCGCCGCCGAAGAAGGCGTTGGCGAACTGCAAGCGTTCGTCCAGGGACATCCGCTCCCAGGCGGATTCGTCGATGCCGACCGCCTTCAGCCGTTGCTCCGACATCCTCAACACATGCTGGCGGCCGGCCACCGACGCCAGATAGGTCAGCTTGTGCGATTCGAGGGCGTCCGGGAGGCGGTAGTCGAAATTTTTCTGCCAGTAATTGAAAGAAACGATTTCGAACAAGTTGGGGACGCGGCGGAATTCGGCTGTCGTGTCGAACAAGGCATCGACTTGAAGATGGCGCAACAGGGTGTAGTTATCGTCGATTTTGACCAATCGCGCTTTTTCGGGCGGGGTTTCCAGATAGAGCCGGGGACAGAACGAGCAATAGGCATCGGTCTTGGTCGGATCGATCGGGGCAGGGTTGGCGCTCAGCACACCGAGCGGACGATTACCCCGACCGGGTACGGTCCACACTTCGGTTCCGGTGAGCGGATTCACTTGTTTGATGGTCCCGTCGGCCATCCGCATCAGATAACTGGATTCGGGAATCTGGTCCAGCATGTCAAGCTTCGCCTCGTCGTGTTCGGTACACAGCACAGCAGGGAAAGAGCAGTACGTTCCCCGAATATTTTAGCAGTTTCGTGGGAAATAGATTTTAAGCGCGGCTACTGTTTCAGGGCCAAGACCAGCACGCCGCCGGCGATCAACGCGATGCCGAGCCATTCCTGAAGGCTCGGGCGCTCGCCGAGAAAGGCGACGGCGAAAATCGCGACCAGGACCAGGCTGAACTTGTCCACGGGGGCGACTTTGGAGGCTTCGCCAAGTTGCAAGGCGCGGAAGTAACACACCCACGATGCGCCGGTCGCCAGCGCGGACAGACCAAGAAACAGCCAAGTTTTAGGGGGCAACGCGAGCGGGTTGCTCCACTTGCCGGCAAACCAGACAAAGGCGGCCAGGACCAGGATGATGATGGCGGTGCGAACCAGCGTGGCCAAATCCGAATCGATGCCTTCGATGCCGATTTTGGCGAAAATGGCGGTCAGGGCGGCGAACATCGCCGAAAGCAATGCCCAGTACAGCCAGCCTGTTGAGGGGATCATGGCCGGATTGTAGCTGGAAGAGCCTTTGTCCCCTCAACGAAAGAACGGCCAACGCCCAGGATAGGCCAGCCCGAGAGCCGTGATTCGGTCGTTCGAAACCCTGCCGGATTATCGCGACGCCGGCGCTGAGAAGCGCCGCCACACTCGCAAACCTCGAATCAGCAGCCTGCGCAATCTGAGGTCGGCCCAATCCATGAACCGCGCGGCGGCCAGGGATTCCTGAGCGACCAGTGTGGCTCCAAGGATAAGGACGAGGATGCCCGGTCCAGGGGCGATCAGCATGACGAGCCCTAAGCCCATGATGAGGATACCGGCTCCAACGGCGAGGATCTTCTTGTGAAAAGCGCTGGGGTGGTTTTGTTGCCGCTGCTTGAAATGCTCCCTGAAGCGCTGACCCGGTGGGATAGCGGCGAAGCGCTGCCAGCGCTGTTTGAAGTTATCGAGCATGATCGAAAGTTCCGAGTGATGGATTAAGCGAATGAAACCGGCGCGGCGCTCGCCCCGAGCGCACTGTTGGAAGCGTGGTCTCGATGAAGGGGAGGACAAGAAAGGGCGTGTGGAGTTCGATGGTGAGGCTCAGGATTCAAGCCCGGTCTCGACCGTGACCACTCGCGGCGTGACTTTGCAAAACAGCTCGTAAGTGATGGTGCCGACCTTACTCGCGATTTCCTCGGCCGGCAAGCCGCGTCCCCACAGGATCACCGGATCGCCGACCTCGGCCTCCGGCAGTTCGCTCAGGTCGACGGTCAGCATATCCATCGATACCCGGCCCACCAGCGGGGCGCGGCGGCCGTTCACCAGCAACGGCGTGCCGGACGGCGCGTGGCGGGGATAGCCGTCGCCGTAACCGATAGCGACCACGCCGATGCGGCTGTCGCGCGGACAGACCCAGGTGCCGCTATAACCGATGGCTTCGCCCGCCGCATAGCGTTGAACCGCGATCAATCGGCTGGCCAGGGTCATGACCGGCCGCAAACCTTCATCCGCGCCGGTGCGTTGGCTGAACGGCGAGCAGCCATACAGCATGATGCCGGGTCGCACCCAATCGAAATGCGTCTCCGGCCAACCCAGAATCCCCCCGGAATTGGCCAAGGAGCGTTCCGCCGTTTTGCCGTGAGAGACGGCTTTGAAAAGGTTGAGCTGGCGGCGCGTGTACGGGTCGGCCCGATCGTCCGCCCTGGCCAGATGGCTCATCAGGCGCGGGTTGGGGGCGGCGTTGGGGCAGGCCGCGAGCCGTTCCAGCGCGGCGGGCACCCGTTCGGGCGCAAAGCCCAAGCGGTGCATCCCGGTGTCGATCTTGAGCCAGACCTCGATGGGCGGGTCGCGCGGGGCCAGCTCCAGCATCCGCAGTTGCGACTCGTGATGGACCGTGGCGTGCAAGCCATGCCGGCGGCAGAGTTCTATTTCCTCGGGTTGCAGGAACCCCTCCAGCACCAGGATCGGCTTGCCGATACCCGCCTCCCGCAACGCCATCGCCTCATCGCAGCGCGCCACGGCAAACACGTCCGCCGCGGCCAGCGCGCGGGCGGCGCGCAACAGGCCGTGACCGTAAGCGTTCGCCTTGAGGGCTGTGGCCACCCGGCAACCGGGCGCGGCGGCGCGAACGCGGGCCAAGTTGTGGCGCAGGGCGGCCAGATCGATAGTGGCGGTGGTGGCGGGCTTCATCGCTTCATCTCCTGTCGCAACCGGAACATGATACCGCCAACAGCGCGAGCGACTATCGGGTGAAGCTCGGAAATGGTAAGCCTCTCGCCCGCCGGCGGGCG
>DPWB01000164.1:0-6889 GCA_003527885.1 Candidatus Competibacteraceae bacterium | reverse complement strand
CTCTCGCCCGCCGGCGGGCGAGAGGCTCTGACCGGTTACCGGCGATGGCCCTGAAACGAGCCACCGTTGCCGCCGCTCAAGCGGCGAGCGCGACGCGCGGGTCTACGTAGTCGTAGCCGAGATCGTCGGCGACGGCTTTATAGGTCACCTTGCCCTGGCAGACGTTGAGTCCTTCCAGAAAATTGGGGTTATCCAGCAAGGCTTTCTTGTAGCCTTTGTCGGCCAGCGCCAGCGCGTAGGGCAGGGTAACGTTGTTGAGGGCGTGGGTGGAGGTGTGCGGCACCGCGCCCGGCATGTTGGCGACGCAGTAATGCACGACGCCATCCACCACGTAGGTCGGTTCGGCATGGGTGGTCGGGTGCGAGGTGGCAAAGCAGCCGCCCTGGTCGATGGCGACATCCACCAGCACCGAGCCGGTCTTCATCCGCTTGACCATGTCATGGGATACCAGCTTGGGCGCTTCGGCTCCGGCGACCAGCACGCCGCCGATCACCAGATCCGCTTGCAGCACGTAGTCTTCCAGGGAGGCCCGCGTCGAGTACACGGTCTTGAGGGCCGCGCCGAAACGGTGCGCCAGCCGGGCCAGCACGCCCACGTTCTTATCGAGGACGGCCACGTCGGCGCCCATGCCCAAGGCCATCTCGATGGCGTTTTCACCGACCACGCCGCCGCCGATGACCACCACTTTGGCCGGGGCCACGCCCGGCACGCCGCCGAGCAGGATGCCGCGCCCGCCCTTGGCGCGCTCCAGCGCCGCCGCACCGGCCTGGATCGACAGCCGGCCCGCCACTTGCGACATCGGGGCCAACAGCGGCAGCCCCCCCTGGCCGTCGGTCACGGTTTCGTAGGCGACGCAGACCGCGCCGCCGCCGACTAAATCCTTGGTTTGCTCCGGGTCCGGGGCCAGATGCAGATAGGTGAACAGAATCTGGTTGGGGCGCAGCAGCTTGCGCTCGCCCGCTTGCGGCTCCTTCACCTTCACGATCATGTCGGCTTTGGCGAAGATGTCGGCCGGTGCGGCGGCGATGTCCGCGCCGGCGGCGCGATAGACCTCGTCCGAACTGCCGATGCCGAGGCCGGCGTTGGTTTCCACCAGTACCCGGTGGCCGTGGGCGATGAATTCCCGCACGCTGGTCGGCGTCAAGCCGACCCGGTATTCGTGAACTTTGATCTCTTTGGGTACGCCGATAAGCATGACGTTCTTCCTCTTGTTTGGTGGTTGCCAACCCTTGGGCAGCGTCAAAATAATATGTTTTTTTTCATCGAATTGTATTGCTATTATTGTGGCTGATCGGCGATTGATCAGAATTTTATTGAGCGGTTGAACTCTTTTGGCGAACTTTATTGCAATGATCGAACTGGATCGCACCGACCGGCAGATTTTGGTGCTGCTGCAAGCGGATGGTCGGATGAGCAACGCCGAAGTGGCCGAACGGGTCAATCTATCGCCGTCGGCTTGCCTGCGCAGGGTCAAGCGGCTGGAGGAAGAGGGTTTGATCGAAGGCTATCGGATGCTGTTGAGCCAGCGGGCCATCGGCAAGCCGACCAACATTTTCGTCGAGATTACCTTGGTCAACCAGAACGACGAGATGTTGGACGCCTTCGAGCGCGCCGTGACGGAATGCCCCGAGATCATGGAGTGCTACTTGATGGCGGGCGTGCCGGATTACATGGTGCGGGTGATCGCCGCCGATGTGGTGGATTTCGAGCGGATTCACCGAACCTATTTATCGCGCTTGCCGGGTGTGGCCAGCCTGCGGTCCAGCTTCGCGCTGAGGACGGTGTGCCGGAAAACCGCCTTGCCGCTGGCTTGAGCGGCGGAGGTAGCTCCTCAGCGGGTTCCGCGCTTTCCGGCGCGGGCCGGTCTCAGATCTTGCGCTCGAACGCGGTAAGCGCCTTGCTCGACAGCCGGTAAAGCTGGGCCGGACGGTGCGCGCCGGTGCGAAACCGGCCAGGGATTTCCTCGATGATGTCCTGCTCCAGAATCTTGTGGCGGAACGATGCCTTGTCCAGCCGCGCGCCGATGGTTTGTTCGTAGATGCGGTGCAGGTCGTTCATGGTGAATTCCGCCGGCAGCAGAAAAGCGGGCAAGGATGAATAGGTCGCCTTGCCGCGCAGGCGTTCTACCGCTTTGGCCACGATCCGGGGGTGGTCGAAGGGCAGCGGCGGCAGTGCCTCCACCGCAAAGGCTTCGGCGGATGTGCTCCGCGCCAGCAGCGACCACGGAATCAGCGCGTAATACGCCACGCTGACCGACCAGCCGCGCGGGTCGCGGGCCGCGCCGGAGAAGGTGTACAACTGCTCCAGATAAGGCGCGTCGAAACCGATCTTGCCGCGAATCACCCGCCGGGCTGCCGCTTCGGCATCGGTGTCTTCCTGGATGTGGACAAAACCGCCCGGTAGCGCGTGCAGGCCTTCGAACGGCGGCTCCTTGCGCCGGGTCAGGATCAAACACAGCCGTTCGTCGCGGATGGTGAACAGCGCGATGTCCACCATCACCCAGGGTCGCGGATAGTTCTGTTCCACGCGCCGCTCTCCGATATGGTTTGATGTTATTAATAAATAACAAAAATCATTGTAAGCATTTTTTGCAATTACAGTCTATGAAATAATTATTTAATTGTTATTTGCAAAATACAATTAAGTCTGTTAAGGTTTGGGCTCATGGAGGTGATGGTGATGAGCGACGTGACCCTGTTGACCGCCCGGATGCTGTTGGCTATCGGGCTGACCGAACCGGAACGCCTATTCAGCGGCGATGAAGAAGCCGCGAAACAGCAATTCCGGGCGCTGGCGGCGCGCTGGCACCCGGATCGCTGCCCGGAACGCGGCACGGCCGAGGTGTTCCAGCACGTCAACCGGCTGTACGAGGCGGCGGCGCGAAAGCGGCGGGGCGGCATCCGGCAAACGCCCGGTCTGCTGGAACTGCGGGCGTGCGATGGCGCGCGCTACAAAATCCGCTATCGCCAGGAACGGGCCTTCGAACTGGGCCGGCTGTTCGTCGGCCAGGAAATCGCCGCCTATATCCTCGAAAAAGAATATGCGGATTTGTTTGAGAACGCGCTCCAGACGCTCGACCGCTTGCCGTGCGCCGATGCCCGGATGGCGGCCGAAGTCGGGCGCGGTCTGCCGGACATCATCCGCCATTTCGAAACCGAAGGCGGTTGCGTGCTGGTGTTGCGCAAGACCGCCGACCAAGTGCCGCTGCGCGCTCTGTTCGACCATCTCGGCGGGCGGATGGACGCCCGCCATGTGGCCTGGATCGTCAGTGCCTTGCTGAACTTGGCCTGTTATCTGGAGTACGCGCAACTGGCGCACAACGCCATCGCGCTCGACAGCTGGTTCGTGTCGCCGTCCCAGCACGGCGGGGCCTTACTCGGTGGTTGGTGGTACACGGTGCGCCAGGGTGCACCGATGTTGGCCGCGCCGGCCGCCACCGTGCGCCACGCGCCGCTTGAGGTGCTGGAATACCGGCGCGGTGATCGCCGGACCGATCTGGAATTGATTCGGGCGCTGGGGCGGGAACTGCTGGGCGATGCCAGCGGCGCGCGGCTGGCCCGCGAAAACGCCGCGCCGCCACCGATGATCGACTGGTTGCGGCGGCCGGCGGACGGTTGCGCCGTCCGCGATTATCGGACCTGGATGGAGCGGGTGCTGAAGGACAGCTTCGGTGAACGCCGGTTCGTGAAGCTGGACGTGAATGTTGCAGAACTGTACTGATCGACCAAGAAGGAGAATCTCATGGGTACCGCACGTTGGAATCCCGCCGATTGGAGCGCCTATGCCGCTTCGACCGCCGGCAAAGCCACCGACGCCGTGTTCGCGGCGCGGGGGATCGACCAAGACCTGAACCCGTTCGGGGTCGCGCTGCGCGAATCGCGCGATTCCGACCTGAACCCGGCATCCACCGCCATCATCGTCGGGCTGGATGTGACCGGCTCGATGGGGATGATCGCCGATGCGCTGGCGCGCCAGGGCCTCGGCACCATGGTCGAGGAGATCCTGGCCCGCAAGCCGGTTTCCGACCCGCATATCCTGTGCATGGGCATCGGCGATGTGCTGTGCGATCAGGCCCCGTTGCAGGTGACCCAGTTCGAGGCCGACATCCGCATCGCCCGGCAACTGGAACGGCTGTGGTTGGAGAAGGGCGGCGGCGGCAACTCCTGCGAGTCCTACACCCTGCCGTGGTATTTCGCCGCGCTGCACACCGCCATCGACTGTTTCGAGAAGCGCGGCAAGAAGGGTTATCTGTTCACGGTGGGCGACGAGGAGCCGCCGCTGGATTTGCCGGGAACGGCGATCACCCGCTTTCTCGGCGATCCGCCGCAACGGGATTTCAAGTCCCGCGAACTGCTGACGCTGGTGAGCCGGATGTACCACGTCTTTCACGTCATCGTGGAGGAAGGTTCGCACGCCCGCCACGACCCGCGCGGGGTGCGCGACCGCTGGACCGACCTGCTGGGCCAGCGCGTCATCGGTCTGTCGGATCACACCAAGCTGGCGGAGGTCATCGTCTCCGCCATCGAGGTCAACGAAGGCCGCGACCGGAACCAAGTGGTCAAGAGCTGGAGCCAGCAGACCGCGCTGGTGGTGCAGCGGGCCGTGGGCGCGCTGGCCGCAAGCCGGAATCCCACCGCAGGCGTGGTGCGGTTTTGAGTCCTTACCGTAGGCCGTTGCGCTCGCTCATGGACGGGCGAGAGCGGCGGTCGGGAGCAGCGTCATGGCTTTGCACAACACCGCCCAGGTGGTGATCGGCGCGCAGTTCGGCGACGAGGGCAAGGGTCGCCTGATCGACTATTACGCGGCGCGAGTCGGCGACGAGGGCATCGTCATCCGCTTCAACGGCGGCGCGCAGGCCGGGCATACCGTGGTGACGCCGGAAGGCGTGCGCCATGTGTTCAGCCACGTCGGCAGCGGTGCGTTCGTCGGCGCGGCGACTTTTCTATCGCGGTTTTTCGTCTCTAACCCGATTCTGTTTCTGCGGGAAATCGAGAGCTTGGCGGGCAAGGGCGTACCACCGGCGGTTTATGTCGATCCGCAAAGCCCGGTGACGACGCCTTACGACATGATGATCAATCAGATCGTGGAGCGGGAGCGGGGCGCGGAGCGGCACGGCAGTTGCGGCATCGGTTTCGGCGAGACCATCGAGCGCAACCTGAGGCCGGCTTATGCCTTGACCGTGGCGGATTTGGCGGAGCGGGCGGTGCTTGCCGACAAGCTGGATGCGATCCGTCGCGAGTACGCGCCCGCGCGGCTGGCTCGGTTGGGGTTTGCAGGCGCCGTTGATCGAAATGCGGGCCTGTTGTTGTCGGATGGCGTTCTGGAACGCTTCATCGAAGACGTGGGCCGCTTTCTGCGAGGGGTGACCGTAGCGGAGATTCAGGCGGGGACGCGCGGACGGCCATTGCTGTTCGAGGGCGCGCAAGGTCTGTTGCTCGACCAGGATCGCGGCTTTTTTCCGTATGTCACCCGCTCCAATACCGGCCTTCGCAATGTGCTGGCGCTGGCGGCGGAGTTGGCTTTAACTCAGCTTGAAGTGACCTACGTCACGCGGGCTTACACGACGCGACATGGCGCGGGGCCACTGCCGCATGAAGTGCCGGAAAAACCCTACCCTGGCATCGTGGACGCCACCAATATTCCGAACGATTGGCAAGGCGCGTTGCGGTTTGGGTGGCTGGATTTGGATGTGCTGCGGGATGCCATCGCAGGGGATTTGGCGGAGGCGGAGCGGTTGCCGGGATTGGCGATCAAGCCAAGATTGGCGGTGACCTGTTTGGATCAGGTGCAGGACAAGATCACGTATTTCAGAGATGGAGTACCGAAGCAGATGGCTGTTGGTGAATTTGTTGCAACGTTGGCAGAGGCTGTGGAGGCAGATGAAGTATTGCATGGGTTTGGGCTAGATCAGAAACTAATCATATCCAGGTAAGCATGGTTTTTGTAACTACGGGACCGTAGCCGATCACAATTTAAAATCAATTTTTGAGTAATTTTGAGGGTATTTTGGAATGGATATAGACGCAATTACCCAAAGCAGCGTAACTTCTGTTGCTGAACTTATCGACCTTGCCGAAAGTTTCAAGCAAGATCAAATACGTGATCCGAAAATTAAAATCGCATTTCGAGGTCAGCCACAGGAGTTTCGGCAACTAACTCCCTCTTTCTGCCGGCAGTTTTCACGCAATTCGGTAGGTACGGCCGAAATCATTGAACGGACGTTGATTAAAGAGTTTCGTAAGCACTATGCGAAACTGGTCGAACGCAGTTCTGACATGCCATCGCCCGTACGTATTGAAAATGGGTACGATCTACGTTGCCTTAGTGTGATGCAACACTATGAAATTCAGACCCGCTTGCTTGACTGGACTTCAAGTTTTTGGATTGCAGTCTATTTTGCTACAGCGAGCGATCCAAGTAACTGTGCGGAGCTTTGGTACTATGATAGGCGTCTATTTTCTAAGCAGGTTGAAACCGAGCCTTCCCTAGCTTCTCTATTGAACGCTGAAGAAAATGTGCCTCCTGAACCCGAGTTTTTGTCGCGGCGCAACGATCAACTTTTAGTTGAGCTCGATCCTAGCATGACCCCTAGAATGAAAAATCAATCGGCACATCACACTGTAAGCACTAATGTGTTTGCAGACCACGCTCCATTACTCTTTAAATTATCAGAACTAGCGAGAACTTCGGGAGATGATGAGTTCGCATTCAAGCGGATTATCATTCAGAATACTTGCAAGGGTAAGGTTCTGCAATTTCTAGCGGAGCATAAAGAAATCACTGCTAGTTCTATATCTGTCTCTTATACACATCTCCGAGCCCACGAGACCGTACTAGATCTCGTATGCCGTCTTCTGCTTGAAAAAATATACACATATCCGAGCGCACG
>DPWB01000169.1:3833-4358 GCA_003527885.1 Candidatus Competibacteraceae bacterium | reverse complement strand
TGTGTCGTTTTTTTGTTTTTTCAAGCAGAAGACGGCATACGAGATCTAGTACGGTCTCGTGGGCTCGGAGATGTGTATAAGAGACAGCTGCATGGTAGCTTCGGTTCCGGCAAAAGCCATTTCATGGCCATGCTGTCGCTGCTGCTGCGCAACGACCCGACCGCTCGCGGCAAACCCGAACTGGCGGCGGTGGTGTCCAAACACAACGCCTGGACGCGGGATAAAAAATTTCTGGTCGTTCCGTATCACCTGCAAGGCGCACAATCGCTGGAAGCGGCGCTGTTCGGCGGTTACGCCCAGTATGTCGCCACACGGCATCCCACCGCACCCACGCCGGGTTTCTACCAGCGGGAGGGCATTTTCGCCGATGCGCAAACGCTGCGGGCGCGGATGGGCGATGAGGCGTTTTTGCAAGCACTCAACGACGCCGATGGCGACCCGCAACCGACCGGCTCCAAACCGACCGGCTCCAAATGGGGCCAGCTTGCCCACCAATGGACGGCGGCGCGCTTCGAGGCGGGACTG
>DPWB01000169.1:2959-3513 GCA_003527885.1 Candidatus Competibacteraceae bacterium | reverse complement strand
TACACCTCGCTCGACGATGGCCTGTCCGCCATGTCGCACCACGCCCAGCAGTTGGGCTACGACGGCATCGTGCTGTTTCTGGATGAATTTATCCTGTGGCTGGCCAGTCGGGCGGCGGATACCGCCTGGATTGCCCGCGAAGGCCAGAAAGTCGCCAAACTGGTGGAATCGGGCAACGCCGACCGACCGGTGCCCATCATCAGCTTCATGGCCCGCCAGCGTGATTTGCGCGAACTGGTCGGCCAGCATTTGCCGGGCGTGGAGCAACTGTCCTTTGCCGACACCCTGCAATGGTGGGAAGCCCGCTTCGACCGGGTGAATCTGGAAGATCGCAACCTGCCGGAAATCGCCAAAAAACGGCTGTTGCGGCCGCGTGGCCCCGCTGAAGAGCAACACCTGAAAAGCGCGATTGACAAGCTGCTCGGCCAGCAGCCGGAAGTGGTGCAAACCCTGCTCACCCGCGAAGGCGACCAGCAGATGTTGCGCGACCTGTACCCCTTCACCCCGGCGCTGGTGCAAACCCTGATCGCGGTGTCCTCGCTGCTGCAACGCGA
>DPWB01000169.1:0-2713 GCA_003527885.1 Candidatus Competibacteraceae bacterium | reverse complement strand
CTGGAAATCGGCGAGGTGATTCCGGTGGGCGATTTGTTCGACGTGATCGCCAGCGGTGACGAACCGTTCACCCACGGCATCAAGTTATTCTTCGAGCAGGCCCGGCAATTGTGGCGACGCCGCTTGCTGCCGCTGCTGGAAGATCAGCACGGCATCACCTGGAGCGAGGCCGAAGCCGGAGCAAGCGACCCGAAAAAAGCCGCCGCCCTGCGCAATGACGCCCGCCTGCTCAAAACCCTGGTGCTGGCCTCGCTCGCCCCCGAAGTGGAAGCGCTGAAACACCTCACCCCCACCAAACTGGCCGCGCTGAACCACGGCACCATCCGCACGCCGGTGCCCGGCAGCGAAGGCATCGCGGTGTTGACCAAGCTCAAGCGCTGGGCCGGTCAGGCCGGTGAAATCAAAATCGCCGACGATTCGCCCAATCCGAGCGTGGCGCTGGAAATCGCTCAGGTGGATACCGACACCATTCTGGCCAACGCGCTGTCCTTCGACACTCAGGGCAACCGACAAGCCGAAGTCCGGCAACTGCTTCTGGAAGGGCTGGAGTTGACCGAAGTGGTGTCCAGCCTGCTGCCGCCGGAACTGGATCTCGTTTGGCGCGGTTCGCGGCGCAAGGCGGAAATCCTGTTCGGCAACGTCCGCGAACAGTCCTTCGATACCCTGAAAGGCCGGGAAGGCATCTGGCGGATTCTGGTGGATTTTCCCTTCGATCAGCCTCCGCACGGCCCCCAGGACGATGTGGCCAGGCTCAACAGCTTTCTCGATGAAGGCCATATCGGCCGTTCGTTGGTCTGGCTGCCGTCGTTTCTGTCGCCCAATGCGCAGGATCAATTGGGCCGGTTGGTGGTGCTGCAATTCGTGTTGCGCGGCAGTCATCTCGATCAATACGCCGCGCACCTGTCGCAGGTGGATCGGGAACAGGCCCGGATGCTGTTGACCAATCAGCGCGACCAACTGCGCCAGTTCATGCGCAATGCGCTGGTCACCGCTTACGGCCTTAACCACCTGGCCGACGAGGCGCTCGATTCCACCCAAACGCTGGAGGAGCATTTTTACCGGCTCGATCCGTCGTTAACGATTCGCCCGCCGGTGGCCGCGACCTTCAAGGACGCCTTCAGCAAACTGCTGGAACAGGCGCTGGATTACGAATTTCCGGCCCATCCGCGCTTCGACCTTGAACCGCGTCCCATCGCCGTCAAACGGCTGGCCGAGGTGCTGGCGCAGGCGGCGCAACAGCCCGGCGGGCGGGTGGAGTTGGAAGCGACGTTGCGCGACGACGCCCGGCGCATCGCCCCGAAGCTGGAACTGGCCGAAGTGGGCGAAGCCGCTTTGCAATTGCGCGATGACTGGTCGCAACACTTCGCCCGTTGTCTGGCGCGGCAGTCCGGCCACGATCCCACCGTCGCCGAACTGCGCCGCTGGCTGGATCAACCCGAACGGCGCGGCCTGCGCGAGGATTTGCAGGATTTGGTAATTCTGACCTGGCTGGCCCGAACCAACCGCTCGCTGTACCGTTTCGGCCAGTTGTTCCGGGGCGGCGTCGGTCAGCTACCGGATGACTGCGAAGCGCGGGAGCAGCCTTTGCCAGACGCCGCCGACTGGGAAAAGGCGGTGACGCTGGGCGGCGAGTTGCTCGATCCGCTGGTGGCGGGGCTGTACCGTTCGGCCCCCGGCTTGGCGCAGTTCGCCCAGGCCGCCCGCAAACGAATCAAGGACAGCGGCCCACTGCTGGCCGCTTATCTGCGGCTCATCGATCAATTGTTGGCGCTGACCCACGCCGAGTCTTTACTGCCGCAGCAAGCGGCGCTGCGCAAAGGTGCGGCGACGCACTTGCGGGACTGGTTCGCCGCGCTGGAAGCCGCGACTGCGGAATTCGATCTGATCACCCTGAGCGCCCGGCTGGATTTGGCAGCCGAGCTACTGGCCGAAGCCAAAGCGGTGTTCGGCGCGCTCCACGAACTGGCCCGCGCTGATTTGCGGCCTTCGTTGATCCAGCATGTGCAGGTCATCGCCGAGGGTGGCGGTGAATTCGCCTCACCCGCCAGCGGCATTCTGGCCTCTCTCGCCCAGGCGGCGTTGCGCTATGAATATGTGGACGGCCTGTTAGCGGCGCTCGCCCGCTTCGAGCAGGAAGCCAACCAATTGCTGGCGGCTATTGCCCGCCGACAAGCGCCGCCCTCGACGGAGGTCGCCGCACACCCGATCCACGTCCCAGTCCAGCCTGGCACAGCACCGGCGCGGTGCATCGACCGGCGGGGTCTGGAAAAAACGGCGGCGCTGGCGGCGCTGGCGGAGGCGCGGGCGCTGCTCGAAAGCCTGAACAATACCGCCCGCGTCGATATGACCATCGTTATTCGGGACGCGGAATGAAGGTTCCAGCCTATCAATTGGCCCTGCAAGCCCAACAGGCGCATCAGGCTGACCCGGCGGCGCGATTTGTTTTGCTGCGGCTGGCCGCCGACGCCTTCGACGGGGCGGCGGTGGACATCGACGCAGAACCCTGGCCGGTGGTCGTCTGCGCGTCGCCGCTGGCGGTGCGCGAGGCGATGCGTCGGTACGCTACTGGCGCCACGCCCGCCGTGCTGCTGTTCGCCGGTACGGAAGAGGATCTCGGTCACGATGTGCTGGCCCGTTGCGCCAAACGGCGGCTGTTCGCCCACGATCTCTGGCAGACCGTGCTGGCGCTGTTTCGCGCCGCTTCGCTCGACCC
>DPWB01000295.1:5071-5406 GCA_003527885.1 Candidatus Competibacteraceae bacterium | reverse complement strand
GGCGCGGTGCCGTGGGTGGCTTCGAACACGGCCACATGGTCGGCCATGTTGGCGCCCGGCGCGATACCGATGCCGCCCACCTCCGCCGCCACCGCGTCGGACAAGTAGTCGCCATTCAAATTCATGGTGGCCAACACCGAGAATTCTTCCGGCCGCAGTTGCAGCAACTGAAAGATGATGTCGGCGATGCGGTCTTTGATGACCACTTTGCCGGCCGGCTGCTTGCCGCCGTACACGCTGTACAGCTCATCTTCGGTGATGGTGTGATCGGGAAATTCGTCGCGAGCGATTTCATAACCCCAGTTTCGGAAGGCGCCTTCCGTGAACTTCATGAT
>DPWB01000295.1:0-4757 GCA_003527885.1 Candidatus Competibacteraceae bacterium | reverse complement strand
CTTCATGATGTTGCCCTTGTGGACCAGGGTCACGCTGTCGCGCTGGTGGTCGATAGCGTATTGAATCGCTTTACGCACCAACCGCTTGGAGCCAAACGCCGAAATCGGTTTGATGCCGAGGCCGGCGTCTTCGAAGAACTCCGCGCCCATTTCCTCGCGCAGGAACTTGGCCAGCTTGGCGTTTTCCGGGGTGCCGGATTTGTACTCGATGCCGGCGTAGACGTCTTCGGTGTTTTCGCGGAAGATCACCACGTCCACCTTCTCGGGGTGGCGCACGGGGGAGGGTACGCCGGCGTAGTAGCGCACCGGCCGCACGCAAGCGTACAGGTCCAGATCCTGGCGCAGCGCGACGTTCAGCGAGCGGAAGCCGCCGCCGATCGGGGTGGTCAGGGGACCCTTGATGGCGACGACCAGTTCCTTGATGGCTTCCAGGGTTTCGTCTGGGAAATAATTGCCATCGTAAAGCCCGGCCGCTTTCTCGCCCAGATAGATTTCGCACCAATGAATCTTGCGCTGGCCGCCGTAAGCTTCCTCGACAGCCGCATCCCAAACGCGCAGTGAAGCCTTGGTGATATCGGGGCCGATGCCGTCGCCTTCGACATAGCCGAGGATGGGTTGATCCGGGACTTGCAGCTTGCCGTCTTTGATCGAAATTTTCTCGCCGCCGGTGGGGATGCGGATATGCTTGTACGCCATGAAGCCTCCAGACGCTAATGGATTTCCACAGGATTGCTTGAAGTGCGCGCGTGCTTGAAGATGCTGCGGTCGAACGCGGAAAAAACCCAAATAAACTACACGCAAACGCGGTTGCTGTCCACGCTGGCCGGCCGGGAACCTTGCCGCTCGATAGCGCGCTATTCGATGCTATCTTCATGACTCTAAACGAATTACGCTACATCGTCGCCGTCGCCCGCGAGCGGCATTTCGGCCGCGCCGCCGAAGTCTGTCACATCAGCCAGCCCACGCTGAGCGTGGCGGTGCGCAAGCTGGAAGGTGAATTGGGGGTGACCCTGTTCGAACGCGCGCCCGGCGAAGTGACCGTCACCTTGATCGGCCGGCGCATCGTCCAACAAGCGCAACGGGTGCTGGAAGAAGCCGCCGCCGTCAAGCAACTGGCCAGTCAGGGGCAGGACGAGCTGACCGGCCGGTTACGGCTGGGGGTGATCTATACCATCGGCCCCTATCTGCTGCCACATCTGATTCCACGCTTGCGCCGCCGGGCGCCCAACATGCCGTTGCAGATCGAAGAGAACTATACGGCGGTGCTGAACGAGCGGCTCAAAGACGGCGAACTGGAGGTCTTGATCCTGTCGCTGCCCTTCGACGAACCGGGGGTGGCGACCCGACCGGTCTACGAAGAACCGTTCGTGGTGCTGGTGCCGACCGGCCATCCTCTGGAGCGGGCGGAGCAGGTCGACGCGACGATGCTGGCCCAACAGGATTTGTTGTTGCTTGGCCCCGGTCACTGCTTCCGGGATCAGGTCTTGCGGTTTTGCCCGGACTGCAACCGGTTAGGCGTCGGTTCGGACAACATGCAGCGGACCTTGGAAGGCGGTTCGCTGGAGACCATCCGGCTGATGGTGGCGACCGGCATGGGGGTCACCGTCCTGCCTTACACCTCGGTCAGCGGTTATGCGCAGGTGAGCGATCTGCTCGGCGTGCGGCCGTTCGCGCCACCGCCGCCGACACGGGTCGTGGCGCTGGCTTGGCGCAAGAGCTTCCCGCGCCACCGCGTCATCGATCTGTTGGATGAGGCGATGCGGGCCTGTCCGCTGGGGGGGGCGGTCCGGCTGCTGGCGTGAGGGGCGGGGTAACGGCCGGCGCGATCTCCATGACATGGGCGGTATCGCCGCGCATTGCCCAGCGCACGTCAAAATCAAACAGCTTCATGCCGTGATGTCGGGGTGCGGGATCGGTTCGCCCGTAGGCCGGTCGCGGATCTTGAGTCAGTAGCTGCGCGATCAGTTCCCTTAAATCGCCCTCCGGCCAAGCCGCGCAGACCGCCAGCGCCGCCGGGCTGAACTCCACCGCCAACGCTGAAGGCGGCGCATCGCTCGCAAAACCGCCGGTCGCGGTCGGGATGCAATCGGCGTAGGGTACATAAGGTTTGAGGTCCAGCACCGGCGTGCCATCCAGTAAATCGATACCGGCCAAATGTAAGATGACGCTGCCCCGCCCGGTGGTCACGCGCTCCAGCCGCACCGCCGACAGCCCGAGGGGATTGGGCCGGAACGGGGAACGGGTGGCGAAAACCCCCAAGCGCCGGTTGCCGCCCAAGCGCGGCGGCCGCACGGTCGGTTGCCAGCGCCCGGCCGGGATACCGTGGAACACGAACACCAGCCAGACGTGGGAGAAACCTTCCAGGCCCCGCACCGCCGCCGGCCGGTTGTACGGCGGCAGCAACTCCAGCGTCGCCCGCGCCGCTGGAGCCAGCCCCGGTTGGCGGGGTATGCCGAACTTCTCGCGAAAGCAGGACCGGACGACGCCGATAGGGGCCAGAGGAACCATCTACAGCCATCCTGATTTCTTCAGTTTCCAGTACAACACCAAGCAGGCGACGGTAACGCTGCCCATCACCATCGGATAGCCGTACTGCCATTCCAGCTCGGGAAACCAGCCTTTGAAGTTCATGCCGTAAACGCTGAAGACCATGGTCGGCGCCGCCAACAGCGCGCCCCAGCCGGCGAGTCGCTTGGTGGCGTCGTTCTGGCGGGCCCCGGCCAGCGACAAGCTGATTTGCAGGGCGAGCGCCAGCGTTTCGCGGGTGGCGTCGATGGTTTCGTTGATGCGCAGCGTGTGGTCGTAGACATCGCGAAAATAGGGGCGAATATCGTCGGAAATATAGTCGTTGAAGACGTCGGTCAGCAGATAATTGCACACCTCGACCAGCGGCCCGATGGCGCGGCGCAGCCCGACCAGATCGCGCTTGAACTCGTACAAACGGCTGATGTCACCCTCATCGAAATCGCGCTTGAAAAACCGTTCCTCCAGATCTTCCACGGCGTCTTCGATGCCGCTGAGAATCGGGAAATACTGGTCTACCACGAAATCGAGAATGGCGTACAGGGCGAAACCCGGCCCCTTGCGCAACAGGTTCGGGGCGCTCTCGCAGCGGGCGCGCACCGGCGCGTAAGCCAGCGAGGCCCCGTGCCGCACCGTCACCAGATAGCGCGGGCCGACGAAGATATGCGTTTCGCCGAAATCGAGCTTGCCCCCGGTGGATTGCGCGGTGCGCAACACGATGAACAAACAATCGCCGTACAGTTCCACCTTGGGCCGTTGGTGGGCGTGATGGGCGTCCTCGGCGGCCAGTTCGTGCAGGCCGAACAGTTGCTGGACTTGCGTCATCAGGGCTTCGTCGGGCTCGAACAGCCCTAGCCAGACAAAGGTGTCCGGCCGCTGCCGGATCGCCGGAATCTCTTCCAGGGCGATATCGTCCAGCTTGCGGCCATCAATGTAGGCGGTGCAGTTGACGATCATCGCCCTGGCCTCAATGCGGGTGGCGGTGCGGCCGCGCTTCCGGCCGGTAGGGTTCCTCGCGGTCGTGCAGGTGCATCCGGTATTCGACGAAACGCGGGCAGTCGTCGAAATGCAGGAACGGGTTGCCGTGGATCTGGTCTAGCATGGTCGAGGTCGGGGTGATGCCGTAATTGTGGCCGGGCCGAATCAGCGTGTCGCCCGGCAGCCGCTCGCCCAAGCGGCGCAACGTGTGATACATCTGTTCGGGATCGCCGCCGCGCAGATCGCAGCGCCCGCAACCGAACACGAACAAGGTATCCCCGGTCAAGACCTGATCGTGCAGCCGATAGCAGGCCGATCCTGGGGTGTGGCCGGGCGTGTGCAGGATTTCGATGGCGGTTTCGCCCAAGGCGATGCGGTCGCCGCCTTCGTGCAGGGTCGGCAGGTCGAGATAGCGATTCCAAAACGCCGCCTCGGCCTTGAGCAAGTGCAGTTGAGCGTCGCTGTGATCCAACAGGGCCTCGACCCCGTTGATGTGATCGAAATGGCTGTGGGTGAGTAAGATGTCGGTAATTTTCAACCCCTGCCGTTCGGTCAGGGCGATAATGCTCGGCACGTCCCAAGCGGGGTCGACCACCGCCGCGCGGTCGCTGGCGCGGTCGTGGATCACGTAGATAAAATTGTTCATCCGGCCCAGTTCCAGGGCATGAAGCGTGTAAGGGGTAGTGGCCATGATGGGTGCTCCCGGTTAGCGGCAACGTGGCGGCGGGATTAGGGTACGGTCGATTTTGGGCGGGCGAATGGCTGGCGCCCGCGGTCGGTCATTGGCTATGCGGAGAGGTTGCTCGTGCGCTTCAATCTTGAAATAGACGCCCGCCATCACTTTATCAGAAGCTATGGTCCGGGTTGGGTCAAGATCAACGAAACGGAAATCCGACACAGCGTGGTCGTCACGGCGGAGCAATTGATCGCCGATTGGCCACCCCAGACCGTCGCTGACCTGGAGGAGGCCCACTTTGCGGCCGTCGTCCGATTGGGGCCCGAAATCGTGATCGTGGGGACCGGCGCTCGCCAGCGCTTTCCGCCGCCACGGCTGCTGCGGCCGTTGCTGGCTCGGGGTATCGGCGTGGAAATCATGGATACGGCGGCGGCTTGCCGGACTTACAACGTCATCATGCTGGAAGGCCGCCGGGTAGCGGCGGCCTTGTTGGGGATCGAGGAGGGATCCCCGCGCTTTAGAATTTTGGGCGGCCCGCCCCCTTGTGGGGGGGGGGGGCGGCGGCGACGGCGGGGGGGGG
>DPWB01000246.1 GCA_003527885.1 Candidatus Competibacteraceae bacterium | reverse complement strand
CGCCGGCGCCACCATCATGGGCGATGGGCGGGTGGCCCTGATCCTGGACGTGCTGGGCATCGCCCAGCAGGCCCACATCCTCAGCGAAAGCCACGACCAAGGCATTTCCGCTCAATTGCGCGAGGCGCGGGCACGCGCTGCCGAACGCCAGACCCTGCTGCTGGTCCGTTCGCCGGGCAACAGCCGCCTGGCCATCCCGCTGGCGCCGGTTTCCCGACTGGAAGAGATTCCAGTCGATCAGGTTGAAAGCGCCGGCGATGTGGACGTGGTTCAGTATCGCGGCCAGATCCTGCCGTTGATCCATCTGCGGGACATTCTCAGCGAGCGGCGCTCGTTCAATCGCCTGGCGGAAGCGGGCGGGGCGGCGGCCGATACGAACTTGTTGCAAGCCATCGTCTTCGGCGATGGGGTTCGGCAAGTGGGCCTGATCGTCGATGAGATCCTCGACATCATCCAGGATGTGTTTGAGGTCAAGGGCCGCGCGACCCGTAACGGGGTATCGGGCACGCTGGTGATTCAAGGGCGAGTCACTGAGCTGTTCGATGTGGATAGTTTTCTGCGCCGGGTGGCTCCGCTGCTGGCGCTGGTAGAGGAGGTATAAGCCATGGCCGACCAGCGTCAGCTCTGTACATTTTTCCTGGAAGAGCGCTTTTTCGGTATCGAAGTCGAGCGGGTCCAGGAAGTCATCCGCTACCAGACCGTGACCCCGGTGCCGCTGGCGCCGGCCGTGGTGCGTGGCCTGATCAACCTGCGCGGCCAGATCGTCACTGCCATCGATTTGCGGCGGTTGCTGCAAGTGGAGGATCGGGCCGACGAACGCTTGCCGATCAACATCGTGATGCACGCCCGGCAAGGGATTTTTAGCTTGCTGGTGGATCGGATCGGGGATGTGTTGGAAGTGGACGAAGACAGTTTCGAGCATCCACCGGATACGTTGGATGGGATTGCGCGGGAATTGATCAGGGGCGCTTACAAATTGCAAGGCCGCCTGTTGTTGGTTCTGAACATTGCCAAGTTGTTCAGTCCGGAAATTTTGCATCGCGGCCACCCGATGGCCGATGCCTGAGCGCGAGAGAGGGGAGGGTCCGGCCTGGCGTGGGCCACTCCGCATAAGATCGCCAGGAGGAGATTGAAACCGATGAAAATGATGAAGAATTTGACTCTGCGCGGCAAGCTGGCGCTGATGCTCGGCTGGGCTGTTGCCGGCCTGTTGCTCCTGGTGGTGTCGTCACTCGCCCTGCACTGGCGTGATACCCACGAAGGGCCGAAAACCGTGGTGCTCAGTGTGGTGGAGGTGGCGACCGGCGTCCTTGATCGCTACCAAAAACAGGAGCAGGCCGGTGCCCTCACTCGTGAGCAGGCCCAAAAGCTGGCATTGGAAACGCTGCGCAACATGCGTTACCAGGAACTGTATTTTGTGGTGCTGGATCAAGAACAACGGCTGCTGCTGCACGCCGCCCGGCCCGATCTGGAAAGCCAGCCGCTCCAGAATGCCCGTGATGCCGGTGGTTTGGCCGCAGCGACGGGCGACTTGATAGCGCTCACCCGGCGCGATGGCCGGGGCTTCGTGGCCCATGAGGGGTCATCGAGCGCTGACGGGGCAGGATCGCAGGTCAGCTACGCCCGCGAGTTTGCGCCCTGGCGCTGGACGCTGATGGCCAGCGCCCGCACGGTCGCAGCCAGCGGTGATCTGTGGGGCTTGCTCCTGCGCGAGGGGCTGCTCGCGGTGATCTTCATTCTCCCCCTCGCCGCGTTATTTTTCCGCATCAGCCGTACTCTGCAAGCCAGTACGGGCGGCGTCGTAGAATTGGCGCGTCGTTTGGCTGGCGGTGATCTGTCCCGGCGGGCGCCCATCGTGGCCGAGGACGAACTCGGTACGGTGACGCAGGCGCTCAACCAGGCGCTCGATAGCCTCCATGCCGGGCTGCAAGCTGAAAAAGTCGATTGGGCCGAACTGGCCGAACAACGCAAGCGCGCCGGACAGGCTCTGGCCATGGTTCAGAGCGCGCCGACCGGTATCCTGGTGGCGGATCGCAATTTGCGGATGCGCTATATGAACCCGGCAATGGAGCGCACGCTGCGGCGGTTAGAGCCGGAATTATCGGTGCCGGTCACCGGGTTGCTGGGCCAGCCGGTCGAGGTCTTGTACCCGCGTCAAACCGACCTGAAACGCATCGTCGCCGACCCCAGCCGTTTGCCTCACACCGCAACGGTCACGCTGGGCAATGAAACCTGCGAACTGCATTTCAGCGCGATCCATGACCCGGACGGTGCCTATTTGGGGCCAATGATCACCTGGGAAATCGTCACTGAAAAAGTCCGCGTCGAACGCGCCGCTAAAGAGTCCAGCGAGCGGGAGAAGGAAACCAGCGAGCGGGAAAAAGAGCAGAGTTATCTGCTGCAAACCAAAGCGGATCGCATCCTCAAGGCCGTCAGCGCCGCTGCCGCCGGGGATCTGACGCAAGAGGTCGCTGGCGGCGGCAACGAAACCATCGACCGCTTGGCGCTGGGACTAGGCCAGTTATTGGCCACGTTCCGCGACAGCATGGGGCGGATCGGCCAGACCGCGCAAACTCTGGCCGGGGCCGCTGAGGAATTGACCGCAGTCAGTCAGCAGATGGGCGGCAATGCCGAGGCCGCATCGCATAAAGCGGTCATGGCGTCTAGTACGGCCGACCAGGTTAGCGCCAACGTCGAAGCCGTGGCCACTGCCACCGAGGAAATGGGCGCCAGTATCCGTGAAATCGCCCTGAATGCCGCTGAAGCCGCCAAAGTGGTGGCCTCGGCCGTCACCATGGCGCAAAGCGCTAACGCCACCGTGCGCAAGCTGGGGGAAAGCAGCGCCGGCATCGGCAACATCATTAAGGTGATTACCTCCATTGCCGAACAAACCCACCTGTTGGCCCTGAATGCCACTATCGAAGCGGCCCGTGCTGGTGAGGCGGGCAAGGGCTTTGCCGTGGTGGCTAACGAGGTTAAGGAACTGGCCAAGGAAACCGCCAAGGCCACCGAGGAAATCGGCCGCAAGATCGAAGCGATCCAGATGGACACCGGCAGTGCGGTGGACGCCATCGGAGGAATTAGCACGATCATTAATCAGATCAACGATATCCAAATCACCATCGCCAGCGCTGTTGAGCAGCAGACCGCCACCACCAACGAGATCGGTCGCAGCGTGGTCGAGGCCGCTCGGGGTGGGGCCGAAATCGCCCAAAACATCACCAACGTCGCCCAAGCGACGCAAAGCACGCTCGGCAGTGCCAACGATGTGCATAACGCCTCCAGCGAAATGGCGCGCATGGCGGCGGAACTGCACCAACTGGTTGACCGATTCCGCTACGAACCCGCCGCGCCGGCCAACTACCGGCCAGGGCGTGGTGTCATTCGAGCGGTGACTTGAGATCTCAGCCATATCACTTGATTCAATAAGATGGACATATCGCAATGAACGGGATCGCCAAAATTCGCCTGATGCTGGTAGACGATTCGGCCTTAATTCGCCGGTTGCTGGCTGACGTGTTGACCGGCGACCCGATGCTCGAAGTGGTCGGTCAGGCCCCCAACGGCCGGGTCGCCCTGGAAAAGCTGTCGGTCTTCAATCCTGACCTGATCGTCCTTGATGTGGAAATGCCGGAAATGGATGGTTTGGAGACGTTGACGGAAATCCGCAAACGCCAGCCGCGCCTGCCGGTGATTATGTTCAGCTCGATCACCGAGCGGGGCGCGATTGTGACCCTGGAAGCCCTGGCGCGTGGTGCCAACGATTACGTCACCAAACCGTCCAACACCGGCAACATGGCGACCGCTTTACAGCGCGTGCGCGATGATCTGATCCCACGGATCAAGGCGTTTTGCCGTCATCTGACGATCCCCTCGGCAGTGTCGGCATCGGCATCGGCATCGGCATCGGCATCGGCATCGGCGCCGACGGTGGCACGGTCGGCCGGCTGGGTGCCGTTCGGCCGGGCGTCGGTCGAGCCACTCGTGTCGCCCAGGCCAGTGAGCCGGCCGATGGCTCCGGTTTTACCCCAGTTGCGCCAACGAGTGGATATCGTGGTTATCGGCGTATCCACCGGTGGCCCACCAGCGCTGACCACGTTGCTGGGGAGATTACCAGCCACGCTGCCGGTGCCGATCCTGATCGTTCAGCACATGCCGCCGATCTTCACTCGACTCTTAGCGGAACGTCTGGCCACGCAATCCCCGCTTAACATCGCCGAGGGCGTGGCCGGTGAGACGGTGCGGCCTGGTGTGGTGCGTGTCGCGCCGGGCGGTTCGCATATGACGTTGGAGCGTCAGGGAACCCAAGTGCGTCTGCAACTACATCAGGGTGAGCCTGAGAATTCCTGTCGGCCCGCCGCTGATGTGTTGTTTCGCTCGGCTGCCGAAATTTATCGCGGTAATACCTTGGCTTTGGTGATGACTGGCATGGGTAATGATGGATTGCGTGGCTGTGAGGCAATCCGTAAGGCGGGGGGCCAAGTCCTGGTGCAGGATGAAGCCAGCTCCGTGGTGTGGGGGATGCCGGGTTTCATAGCGAAAGCGGGCTTGGCGGACGGACAAATCCCGTTATCGCAACTCGCTAGTGAACTGCTCAGCCGCCTACGGGTGGGTCGCTAGATACCCCAACTTCAACCCTTGATTCTGCCGATGAACGCGATCAGCGAAACCGATTTCAACTACGTGCGCGACCTGGTGAAGCGTGTTTCGGCCATCGTGCTGGAACCGGAAAAAGCCTATCTGGTCGAGACGCGCCTGACCCCGCTGGCGCGCAAAACCGGCTTTGGGTCGCTGCAAGCGCTGCTCGCCTCATTGCGGGTCGATGGTAATCCTCGCCTTCGGCATCAGGTGGTCGAAGCGATGACCACGCACGAAACCTCGTTCTTCCGGGATGGCCATCCGTTTGAAACGCTCAAAGCCAGGATTTTGCCGGAACTACTGGCGCGGCGTTCGTCGAGCCAGCATGTTGCGATCTGGTGCGCGGCGTGTTCGAGCGGGCAAGAACCGTTCAGCGTGGCGATGCTGGCGCGGGAACATTTCCCGACCTTGGTCAAGGGCCGCTTGCGGATCATCGCTACCGATTTGTCGGAAGCGATCCTGGCACGGGCGCGGGAAGGGTTATACAGCCAGATCGAAGTAAACCGGGGCCTGCCTGCGACCGAACTCACCCGGTATTTCGACCGCCAGGGTCTGTGCTGGCGGATCAAGCCAGAAATCCGGCGGATGGTGGATTTTCAACAGAGCAACCTCGCTGGCGCGTGGCCGAATCTGCCGCTGATGGATGTGATTTTTATGCGTAATGTGTTGATTTATTTTGGCATAGAAACCAAGAAACAGATTTTGAACAATGTGCGTCGTGCATTGAAGCCGGATGGTTACCTGTTTTTGGGGGCTTCGGAAACCACGCTCAATCTGAGCGCCGCCTTCGAGCCGATTACTTTGGGTAAAACCACCTGCTATCAGTTAAGCCAGACCAGTTCCCGCTAAGGCCGCCACGCCCCTGGAACTCGTCTTCTCGATGCAAAACAACTTTATTTGAACAGGAGTCAGCCACATGAAAGTTTTGATCGTTGACGACAGCAGCGCCATGCGCATGATCGTCCGCCGGACCTTGCGCGAGGCGGGCTATGGCAATCTCGAAGTCTTGCAAGCGGGGGATGGCAATGAGGCGTTAGCCGCAATTCATAAAGACCCGCCGGACCTGATTTTTTCGGATTGGAA
>DPWB01000350.1 GCA_003527885.1 Candidatus Competibacteraceae bacterium | reverse complement strand
CTTCTTTATCTGTGACTTGTCTCTGCCTTTTTTTTTTTTTCAAGCAGAAGACGGCATACGAGATCTAGTACGGTCTCGTGGGCTCGGAGATGTGTATAAGAGACAGGTGCAAAGCAGCGGCATGGCCCGCTGGCTGGCGCTGCGGTTGGCCGACGGGTTGGGCGTTTGCGCCAATGTGGGTTGGCGGTTTCCGGCCACGTTTTTATGGGATATGAGCCGGGCAGTTTTACAGCACTTGCCGTCTACCTCGACCTTCGACAAGCCGGTGCTGGTCTGGCGGACGATGGCGCTGTTGCGGGATTTAGAACCGACCGCGTGTTTCGAGCCGCTGCGGGCTTGGCTGGGCGACGGTTGCGACGCATTCCGCCGCTACGAGCTCGCCCGGCAGATCGCCGATAGTTTCGATCAATATCTCGTCTACCGTCCCGACTGGATCAGGAAATGGGAAGCGGGAGAGGGCGAGCACTGGCAGGCCGATCTGTGGCGACGGCTGGCGCGGAGCGGCGACGCGCATCGGGTGCGGGTGCAGCAACAGGTCCGCGCGGCGCTGGACAGCGGCGATTTCGACCGTCGCCGCTTGCCGCAGCGGGTCGCCATCGTCGGGGTCGCGGCGCTGCCGCCTGCCTACCTCGATTTCCTGGCGGCGCTGGCGCGCTATGCGGATATCCATTGGTTCCTGCTCAATCCCTGTCAGGAGTATTGGGGCGATATCCAGGCCGAACGCGATCTGGCGCGGCTGGGTGAGGAGACCGACCCGGATGAAGCCTATCTGACGGTCGGCAACCCGTTGCTGGCCTCACTGGGCAAGCAGGGCCGGGATTTTCTCGATTTGCTGCTCGGCTACCCGCAGGCGACCTGGGAAGGGTTCGTCGAACCCGCCGGCAGCGACCTGTTGCAGTGCTTGCGGGCGGATATCCTGCATCTGCGCGAACGGGGCGGGGACGACTGCCCGCCGCTGGCGGTGCGGCCGGAGGATCGCTCGCTCCAGGTTCACAGCTGCCACAGCCCCATGCGCGAGGTCGAGGTGCTGCACGATCAGTTGCTGGCGATGTTCCAGCGCTGGCCGGACTTGCGGCCTTCCGATGTCATCGTGATGGCGCCGGATATCGCCGTTTACGGGCCGTTGCTCGAAGCGGTGTTCGACGGCGCGCCGCGCGAGCGCCGGATCCCCTTCAGCGTCGCCGATCAGGGCGCGCGGGCCGAGAATCCGTTGGCCGACGTGTTTTTCGAGTTGCTGGATTTGGGCGGCGGGCGGTTCGATGCCGCGCAAGTGTTGAGCCTGCTGGAGCCGCCGGCGCTACGGCGGCGGTTCGGTATCTCGGAGGACGACCTGGACCGCATCCGGCGCTGGGTGCAAGGGGCCGGCATCCGCTGGGGCATCGCCGCCGATACCAAAAAGACCTGGGGGTTGCCCGACACCGCCGAGCATACTTGGCGGGCAGGTCTGGATCGATTGCTGTTGGGCTATGCGCTGCCGGGCGACGGGCGGGATTTATACGGCGATATTTTACCCTACGACGAGGTGGAAGGCGGCGATGCGCCAGCGTTGGGCTGCTTGCAAAACTTCACCGAAGCCCTGTTCGGTTTGGACGCCCGCTTGCGCGAGACCCGGTCCTGGGCGGAGTGGGCCGCCACGCTCGCCGCCGTGCTGGCGGATTTTTTCGAGCCGCGCGAACGCGAGGAAAACGAACTGCAATTGCTTCGTGACGCCTTGGAGAGCCTGCGGGCCAATGCCGAACTGGCCGGTTTCGACGAACCGCTCAACTTGGCGGTGGTGAAGTCGGCGCTGCGGCTTCAGTTGAACGGCGCCGAGGGGCAATCGAGCCGATTTCTGGGCGGAGGCGTGACCTGTTGCGCGATGGTGCCGATGCGCAGCATCCCGTTTTCGGTGGTCTGTCTGATCGGGATGAACGATGACGCTTATCCGCGGCCCCGGCGCTCGGTCGGCTTCGATCTGATGGCGGCCCGCTTCCGGCGCGGCGACCGCTCGCGCCGGCAGGACGACCGTTATTTGTTTCTGGAAACCTTGCTGTCGGCCCGCCGTTGTTTGTACCTGAGCTATGTCGGTCAGAGTATCCGGGATAACTCGGTGTTGCCGCCCTCGGTGTTGGTCAGCGAGCTGTTGGATGGGGTGGACCGGGGGTTTTATCGGGCGGAGGGCGGACGGGCCAGCGAGCCGCTGCTCACCCGCCACCCGCTGCAAGCGTTCAGCCGGCGTTATTTCACCGGCGATGAACGTTTGTTCAGCTATGCGCGGGAGTGGGTCGAAGCCAGCCGTCAGGCCGGCCGGGGACAACGCGAGGCGACGCCGCTGTTGACGGTCGAGTTGCCGGAACCGGAGCCGGTCCTGCGGACGGTGACGCTGGCACATCTGGCGCGCTTTTTCAAAAATCCCGCTCGCTGGTTGTTGCGGGAGCGCTTGGGCATCCAGCCGGAAAAAGGCGAGGAGGCGTTGGCGATTCGCGAACCCTTCGTGCTCGATGGCTTGGAAAGCTATCAACTGGTCGGCCAAATGCTGGCGCTGCACCAGGAAGGTCGGCCGGCGGCGGAGATTGCCAAAGTCGTGCGAGCGAGCGGGGCTTTGCCGCACGGACAAGTCGGCGACTGCGTGTTCGCCGACGCCCAGGAGCGAGTGGTCCGCTTTGCCGGCCGGTTGGGTCGGGCCTTGCCGCGCCGGGGAGCGGAGTGGCTGGATGTCGATTTGACGCTGGGTGAATTTCGGCTGGTCGATCGTCTGACCGGACTGACGCCGGGGGGCTGGGTGGGCTATCGCTTGGCCAGCATGAAAGCCGACGATTATTTGAAGTTGTGGGTGCACCATCTGGCGTTGAATGCCGCCGCGCCGGCTGGGATGCCGCCGCAAAGCCATTGGGTGGCGGAGGATCAGGATTTGGTGTTGCCGCCGTTGGCGGACCCGAAAATTCAACTCCAGTCGCTATTGGAGCTTTATTGGCGGGGTTCGCGGCACTTGGTGCATTTTTTTCCGAAAAGCGCCTTGGCCTATCTGGAGCGCTTCCGCAAGGAGCGGGATGCGGATAAGGCGCTATGGGCCGCGCGCCGGGTATGGGAAGGGGATGAGTACGCGAAGGTCAGGCCGGAACGGGACGATACCTATTATCGGCTGGCGTTCCGGGATACCGACCCGTTGGATGCGGAGTTTGTCGGGCTGGCAATTGCGGTTTTTGGGCCGCTGTTTGACTCTATTTACCAGACCTCCGAGAGTGAGTGATTTTTGATAGAAGGCTGACAGCGCCCCATCGATACGGCTCGAACTTAAAGCCCAAATGATAACGGTGACGCTGTTGGCCGCCGGCGCTTTATCTGTCGTTTAATGGACGATGGTTACGGCTCTCCAAATTATGAGGTTTACGCTGGTGCCACGAGCGACCGACGTGTCGGCGGCTGGATTCTGGCTGGCGATCAAGCCATTGAGCGACCAGTCCCCGGTCGTTTGTTCGGTAACCGAACCGGTAACTAGATTGGCTCTGCTGATCGCGGTCTGCGCATTTTGCAAGCTTAGGCCAACCACGTTAGGAACCGTGACGGGCGGCGGACCTGACGAGACGGCCAGATCGACTGCCGAGCCGGGCGCGACGGGCGTGCCGGCTGCCGGGTTCTGGTCGATGACGGTGCCGGCGGGGACGGTGGAGCTGGTCTGCCGGGTGACGTCGCCGACGGTCAGGCCGGCGTTGCTCAGGGTGG
>DPWB01000408.1:7721-10561 GCA_003527885.1 Candidatus Competibacteraceae bacterium | reverse complement strand
ATTTCAGCGAACAAGATGGGGCGTTTCATGACGATTTCGCGGATGTCGCTGGACACCTTGCCCGCTAAAGCCAGCAACAAATCAGCGTCTTCCCCCAAATCGGCAGCCAGCTTTCTGATGGTATCCTCGGAAGGCGGAGAAACATCACCCCGTTCGATTTTGCTGAGATAGGCGGGTTCCACCCCGATCCGCTGAGCGGTCTGACGAACCGAATAACGACGGTTTACTTCACGACGCTGCTCCCGGAGCTGCCGCACATAACTACCAAAATCCATCTGTCTTGCCCCTTATGGTATTTTATCAACCAGTATGATGAAAATTAATATGTCAAACTAAGGAAACAAAATAAAAATCTATTGGGTTAGTTTGCATCGACTCCAAATAAATTTCTTACCAAAATTAAGAATATTTGAGGCGCATGGTGTAATTATTACACTTGAATAAAGAAATTGTAACTCGATAAGAGCAGTCATATCAACTGCCTCCTACACATTACCGCGAAAATGCGCTGCGCTGTTTGAAAACGGTGCGCTTTCCGTATCGACAACTTATTGATCGAAAAAGCTAAAACTCCCTAGCCCGCCATGATTTGTGATCGGAGTGCGTTTTGCGTAGCGCAAGGAGCAACGGGCGAGCGCCGAGCCGCCTGCGTAGGAGCACGAACAATCCAAAACTTGCGGGCTAACCCGCGCGCCCGCGCAGGTCCACGCTTCACGCGATTTGTGCCGTATTGATGAGGCGGCTCACTCGCACCCGCGCAAATCCAGCGTGTACGGAAAATTCGGGGTCACCGTCTTCAATGAGCGCGGCCTCGACTTTCGGCTAGATCCTTGGGTAGACATTATCGGCCCTGAAACGAGCGGGGCGAAAGCACAGCCATCGCCTCCGTCAGTATTGGTTTTTCCCCGATATTTTCGTTGTTGTCCGCACTTTCACCGTGCAAGCCTTCAAACCTCCGCACCCTTAGAGTGCGAGGGACAGGCATGGATAGTCTTCATTCCCCGCATTCGGCGGATTTGGCAGGCGCTTGCGCGCTTTTGGCAACCACTTGCCGAAGCGGGCGAACCGAATGCTCAAAACGCAATAATTCAGAATAAATCCAATATGGTTCAGTTATTTAATTTTTTTATTGCCGGTAGGGACAAAGGCCCGACCCAATTTGCTTGGCTCGGATTTTGCTGAAGCTTTACGGCCCTCCATCAAAATACGCCGATCACAAGGAACGATAATGACCATCGAGTGGCAACGTTACGCCGCATCGGGCGTCCATTACGATGAACTGATCGACAGCGCAACGGGGCCTCGTCCGGCGGCTCAGGCGCTGTGCGACTACCTCGCTTCCCTGAGCGACACGGAATTGCGCGAGCGCAAGACCGCCGCCGAACTCGCGATCCTGGTCATGGGCATCACCTTCACCGTCTACACCGAAGGCGCCAGCATCGACCGCGCTTGGCCGTTCGATATCGTGCCGCGCATTATCCCCAAGCACGAATGGGATCGTACCGATGCCGGCTTGAAGCAGCGGGTCCAGGCGCTCAACCTGTTCATCGACGACCTTTATCACGACCAACAAATCATCAGGGACGGCGTTTTCCCGGCCGAGGTGCTGGCGCAATCGGCCAACTTCCGGCCGCAATGCGTCGGGGTCAACCCCCGCCACGGCGTGTGGGCGCACATCTGCGGTTCGGATTTGGTGCGCGATCACGACGGCACGATTTACGTGCTGGAAGACAACCTGCGCGTGCCTTCCGGCGTGTCTTACATGCTGGAAAACCGGGTGGTCACCAAGCGGGTGTTCCCGGAGCTGTTCGAGCACCAACGCATCCAGCCGGTGGACGATTACACCTTACGGCTGTACGACATGCTGGTTTCGCTGTCGCCCCGGCCCGGCGATCAGCCGACCGTCGTGGTGCTTACCCCCGGCATCTACAATTCCGCCTACTTCGAGCATTCTTATCTCGCGCAGCAAATGGGGGTGGAATTGGTCGAAGGCGGCGACTTGGAAATCGGGGTCGACGATTGCGTTTACATGCGCACCATCGAAGGGCTGGCGCGGGTGGACGTCATCTACCGGCGCATCGACGATCTGTTTCTGGACCCGGAGGTGTTCCGACCCGATTCCGCGCTGGGCGTGCCGGGCCTGATGCGGGCCTGGCGCAAGGGCAAGGTGGCGCTGGCGAACGCGCCGGGCGCGGGGGTGGCCGACGACAAGGTGGTGTACGCCTTCGTGCCCCAGATGATCAAGTATTATCTCGATCAGGACCCGCTGCTTCCCAACGTGCCGTCCTACTTGTGTATGCGGGAAACCGATCGCCGACACACGCTGGCCAATCTCGATAAGTTGGTGGTGAAACCGGCCAACGAATCCGGCGGCTACGGAATGCTGGTCGGGCCGCACGCCAAACCCGCCGAGCGCAAACGCTTCGCCGAACTGATCCAGAACGACCCGCGCAACTACATCGCCCAGCCGACTCTGGCGCTATCCACCTCGCCGACCCTGTGCGACGAACGCATGGAACCGCGTCATGTCGATTTGCGACCGTTCATCCTGTCCGGCCCCACGACTTACGTCACCACCGGCGGACTGACCCGGGTGGCGCTGCGCCGAGGCTCCCTGGTCGTCAATTCCTCGCAAGGGGGTGGCAGCAAGGATACCTGGATCGTCGACACCGAGGGCCTCTGACCATGCTATCTCGCGTTGCCCACAACATTTACTGGATGGCTCGCCACATCGAGCGCGCCGAGGACACGGCCCGCCTCATCAACGTCAACACCAACCTGTTGTTGGACCTGCCGCGCAGCATGACCTTTGGCTGGTTGCCGTTGATTTTCATCGTCGG
>DPWB01000408.1:0-7472 GCA_003527885.1 Candidatus Competibacteraceae bacterium | reverse complement strand
CCCGGTTCGATCCTGTGCAGTCTGGCCGCCGCCCGCGAGAATTTGCGCACCACGCGCGACACCGTGCCGCAAGAAGCCTGGGAGCAGATCAACAGCGTATACATCTTCGCGCGCGACCACCTGCCGACCCGACGCGGCCGCTTCGAATTTTTGCGCCGGGTCATCCGCGGCGCGCAGCAGATCAACGGCCTGCTGGCCGGTTCCATGAGCCGCAGCGCCGCCTATGATTTCGTCCGGCTGGGCCGCTTTCTGGAGCGCGCCGACATGACGACCCGGATTCTGGACGTGCGTTCGGCCGATCTGCTGCCGCGCACCGCTCTTCCGGCAGCGCCCGAACAGGCCCGAAAATCTAGCAAGACCGAAAGCCGTCAAGCCCAAAGTCAGGTTCAAACCCTCGCTCAAAGCCAAGTTCAAGGCACGGCATCCGGCCAGGAAGAGCAAACCCCGTTCGATAGCATCCAATGGATGAGCGTGTTGAAATCGTTGAGCGCCTACCAGATGTATCGCCAGCAAGTGCGCCTGCGGGTCGGCGGTTCCGACGTGGTGAAATTCTTGCTCCAAGACCCCTCCTTTCCGCGCGCCGTGTCGTTTTGCTTGCAAGAACTGGAGTTTTGTCTGCGCAAGCTACCCAAAAACGCCGCCTCGCTGGCCGCCGTCAATGCCCTCAAACAGCGGCTGAACTCGGCGGAAATACCCGAGTTGGCGCACGAAGGCTTGCACGAATTCATCGATGAATTTCAGATCGGTTTGGGCGCCCTGCACGATCTGATCGCAGCGACTTATTTCATGGCGTGAGCTCTCGCCGCCAACGGCTGGATGCTGACCGCACCAGCGTTTTTTGTCGGCCGCGCGTCGCGTGGCCTAGTGATCGCGCAGCGCGGGTTCCGTGACGTTGACGAAGGTCCAGACCGCCCGCCCGATTTGAATCAGCGGCAAGGGCGTTATGAAGGCCCAGCCCGACCGGGTGAAGGCCCAGGTCACCGCCGCGTTCATGAACAGGCCCAGCAACATCACCGCCAGAAGTAACCCGCGCGTTCGCGATTCATCGGCCCGGATCATGGTGGCAGACCAACTGGTGGAAAACCAGACCGCGAAAATCGCCGCCAGCATCACCAGTGTCTCAGCCGTGCCCCGCCACGACAAATGCGCCAACAGATAATGCGAGAGCTGCGACACCCCGAACACGAAGACGAGATCGAAAAACAACTCCAACGGAGTGACCTCGTATTTCGGCTCGGAGATGGGGTGATCGGCAGCGGTCATCGGGTATCCTCGTTTGCTTAGCTCGATTGGGCCATCCCCGATGGGGTTCCGTCAGCCCCGCTTTTCGTGCCCTCGTTGACCACCCGCAGCGCGTTCAAGGTGCGCAGGTAGCCGATGAAGGGCAGCAGTTGGGTCAGCGTGCCGACCAGCGCGCGGCGGTCGTTGCCGACGGCCAAGTTGCCGGCGACATGCCCGGCCAGTTGCGCCTCGCAGCCGCCGAGCGCGGCCAGCATAGCAAAGGTCAGCAGTTCGCGGGTTTGTAGCTCTAGTCCGGCGCGGGTGTAGTAATCGCCGAAGCAGTTGGCGGAGAGATATTCCTGGATGTGCAACTGATCCTTGGGCGATTGCGCGTACAGCCGGTCGATCATTTCACCGAAAATCCGCTTCTGCACCTCCAGCCCTTTTCCCGTCCGCGTTTGGGGGTCGGTGGTGGACTGGCCCGGCAGCGGCAGCGCGACGCCGCGCGCTTGCAGCACCTCGTTGGTGGCGTGCAAGAAATCGAACACCTTGGCCATGCCGACATAGGGCACGGCCTGATAGAGAATCTCCTTGGCTTCGACCGGCGTCACGCCGACATTGAGCGCCGCACCTAGCATCACCCGATATTCGGCCACCGCCTGGCTGGCGATGATCGCCCCCAGTTGCATCATCAGCCGGGTGCGGATGTCGAGCACGGCGTGCTCCAGCACCTCGTCGAAGGCCCAATTGTCGAAAATCTCGATCAATTCGGGATCGGTGATTTTCAGCGTCGATGCGTGATTCGGGAACAATTCGTCGTGATGGCGCTGGGCCGCTTCAGTGATGGCCATGTCGCGCTCCTCAGCGTCCGGCGCGGGCAGCCAGCGCCGCCGGATAGCGCGCGCCTTCCACCGGAATCCGGGCCAGCGCCTCCGCAATTCGGGCGAGGTCGGCCTCGCCCAACGCCACCGCCGCACCGCCGAGGTTTTCCAGCAGGCGATACGATTTGGTGGTGCCGGGAATCGGCACGATCCAGGGCTTTTGCGCCAGCAGCCAGGCCAGCGCGATTTGGGCGGGCGTGGCATGTTTGTCGGCGGCGATCCGGCCGATTTCATCCACCAGCGCCTGGTTGGCCTTGCGCGCCTCGGCGGCGAAGCGCGGCACGATGTTGCGGAAATCGTCTTGGGCGAATTCGGTCTTGTCGTCGATCTTGCCGGTCAGGAAGCCTTTGCCGAGCGGGCTAAACGGCACAAAGCCGATGCCGAGTTCTTCGAGCGTCGGCAGAATTTCCGCCTCCGGCTCGCGCCACCACAGCGAATATTCGCTTTGCAGGGCGGCGACCGGCTGCACGGCGTGCGCCTGACGAAGCGACGCCGCGCCCGCTTCCGACAGGCCGAAGTGCCTGACCTTGCCCGCCGCAATCAGGTCCTTGACCGCGCCGGCGACCTCCGCCATCGGCACGTTGGGGTCGACCCGATGCTGGTAAAACAGGTCGATGCGGTCGGTCTTCAGGCGCTGCAACGACTGCTCGGCGACGAAGCGGATGCGTTCGGGGCGGCTGTCCATGCCCTGTTTCGAGTCGCCGTCCCTGAAGCCGAACTTGGTGGCGACGGTCACCTGATCGCGGAACGGCGCCACGGCTTCGCCCACCATTTCCTCGTTCAAGGCCCCATACGCCTCGGCGGTGTCGAAGAAGGTGACGCCGTTCTCGAACGCTTGGCGGATCAGGGCGATGGCGTCCTGTTTGGTCTGCGCCGGGCCGTAGCCAAAGCTTAAGCCCATGCAGCCAAAGCCGAGGGCGGAAACGTTAAGGCCGTTACGGCCCAGGGTTCGGGTTTGCATGGCGGTTCTCCACGGCGGAAGGAAACAGACAAGGCTGCGCCGGGCCACCCGGTCACCGGCGCGGGCGAAGCATTGGAACAGTTGAGAGAGGGCGCTTTCAGGCTTGCAGTGAAGCCATGTCGATTACGAAGCGGTATTTCACATCGCTTTTGAGCATCCGCTCATAGGCGGCGTCGATGTCTTGCATCCCGATCATTTCGATATCGGAGGTGATGCCGTGCCGGCCGCAGAAATCGAGCATTTCCTGGGTTTCGGCGATGCCGCCGATGAGGGAGCCGGCCACGGCTTTGCGCCCCATGACCAACGGGATGGTGTTCAGCATCGGGTCGAGATCGCCAAGATAGCCGACCAGCACCAGCGTGCCGTCCAGCGCCAGGGTGGGCAGGTAAGGGTTAAGATCGTGGACATACGGCACGGTGTCGATGATCAGGTCGAAGCGGTTCTTGGCGGCCTCCATGTGTTCGGCATCGGTGGAGAGCACGATGTGATCCGCGCCCAATCTGCGCGCGTCCCGCTCCTTGCCCGGCGAGCGGGTGAACAGCGTGACCTCCGCACCCAAACCCTTGGCGAGTTTCAGCGCCATGTGGCCCAAGCCGCCCAGACCGACGACCGCGACTTTGCTGCCTTTATCGACCTTCCAGTGCCGCAGCGGCGACCAGGTGGTGATCCCGGCGCACAGTAGCGGCGCGGCCCCGGCCAGATCCAGGCCATCGGGCACTTTCAGCACGAACTGCTCGGTGACGACGATCTTTTGCGAGTAGCCGCCGAAGGTCGTCATCCGATCGTGCGGGTCGACCCCGTTATAGGTTAGGGTCGGGAACGATTCGCAATATTGCTCCAGACCCTGTTCGCACGCCGCGCAGTGCCGGCAGGAGTCGACCATGCAGCCGACGCCGACCGCATCGCCCGGCTTGAAGCGGGTGACCTCCGGCCCGACGTTGAGCACGCGGCCGATGATTTCGTGGCCGGGCACCACCGGATAGGTCGTGTTGTGCCAATCGTTGCGCGCGGTATGCAAGTCGGAGTGACAGACGCCGCAGTAAAGAATCTCGATCACCACATCATTCGGGCGCGGCTCGCGGCGCTCGAAACGATAGGGGGCCAAGGCGTCCGTGGGGGAGTGGGTCGCGTAACCCAGTACGTTCATCGTCATCACGGTTCTCCGGGTTGATAAAGCCCGAATCTTGGCGTCGGGCATGGAAACTCGGAACTTAGACCACCACAACTTGAAAGCGATCATCAAATCAGAGGCCGCCACGCCGCACATGCCCAAAATCGAGATAATCGGGCGCGATCCTGACTACCGGCCAACCGCCGAGGCCAACCCAACGCCTATTGAAGATCGTTACCTGCCCGCAATGGCGCCGCGCCCGTCAATGAACTCTTTCGGCTAAAACGCTGGACGAAAAGCCGACCGCGCCCCGACAATTCGTTCGGGCCCCGATTTCACCGGGCCTTGCCGGCGGTCCAGCGAGCGTAATACCTGTCTCTTATCCCGCCCCGCCCACGGCTCAACGCTCAAACCGGAAGCACGAACGCCCGACCAACAGACTTCAACAGGAGATTTTCGTGGCATACCAGCATCGCTATCTGGATGGCAGCCCACTCGATCTACCCCCCGGCAAGGTCGTTTGCATCGGTCGCAACTACCTGGACCACATCCGCGAACTGAACAACGCGGTGCCGGAAACCCCCATCCTGTTCATCAAACCCTCCACGTCCCTTACGGCACTGGACGAGCCGATTCAACTGCCAAAGGGCCGGGGCAGCTGTCATCATGAGGTTGAGCTGGCCGTGTTGGTAGGCCGACAACTGCGCGATGCCGGCCCCGAAACCGCCCGCCAAGCCGTGGCCGGCTACGGCGTCGCCCTGGATTTGACCTTGCGGGATTTGCAAAACGGATCCAAGCAAAAAGGCCATCCCTGGGAAACCGCCAAGGCCTTCGACGGCGCTTGCCCGCTGTCGCCCTTTCTCGCGCCAGACGCCCTACCCGACCCGCAAGCCACCGATTTGACGCTGCACGTCAACGGCGAACTCCGCCAGCAAGGCAACACCCGAGACATGATGCTCGGCATTTTTGAACTGATCGCCCATATCTCCACTCACTTTACATTACTGCCGGGCGATGTGGTGCTGACCGGGACGCCGGCCGGTGTCGGGCCGTTGCGAGCCGGCGACCAACTTCTTCTGGGTTTAGCCGGCCACGGTTTCGCCGCGCGGGTCGCGTGAGCGGCCCGCACTACCGCCTCCCCGATTTTCGAACCGTCACCCCGACGCCTTGGAAATGGCTTCCCGTGGCGGGCAACGCGATTTCAGCCCCATGAATGTGCTCACCATTTACGCTCACCCTAACCCGCGCAGCTTCAATCGGGCCATTCTTGAGGCGGTGGAGACCGCTTTGCGCGATCGCGGCCATGTGACCCGCATCCACGATCTGTACGAGATGCACTGTCGGGCGGTCCTAGACGGCGAAGACCTCATGCGCAACTGGCGCGGCGACCTGCCGGCCGACACCCGCCGCGAACAGGACGCCGTCCTTTGGGCGCACAAACTGGTGTTCATCTACCCGATCTGGTGGTTCGGGCCACCGGCCATTTTAAAAGGTTGGATCGACCGGGTTTTCACCCACAAATTTGCTTTCGAGGTCGGCGCCGGAGGCATGAAAGGTTTGTTGACCCACGAGAAAGCGCTGATCATCAATACGCTGGGTGGGGACGAGGCCACTTACCAACGCGAGCGCTGGCACGAATTGCTGGTTCGCCCCATGGCCGAGGGCGTGCTGGGCGCTTGCGGAATCCGCAATGTCGCGCACCGGGCGTTCTATGAGGTAACCACGGTCTCCGACGCCGAACGACGGGCGATGCTCGCTGAAATCCACACTTTAATGGCAGGGTTTTGAAGGGCTTTGCTTCACCCTTCCATTAGGCGCACTCCGCTTGGCATAATGCTGCGATAATCAGCCTTTCCGACTGGACGCTCCATCGGAACCCGTCCCACCTCACGGCCGTTAGTCCGGCAAGGGAGTACAACAACAATGCGCGTCCTGCTGACCACCAACGAATATCCCCCTTACGTTTACGGCGGCGCCGGCGTCCATGTCGAGTATCTATCTCGCGAACTGGCCAAGCTCACGCCCGTGGAAGTTCGCAGCTTCCACGATCAAACGCTCGACGAGGGCCAATTGCACGTGCGTGGCATCAAGATGGACGCCACCCATTTCGCCGGCTGCCCGCAACCCTTCGTGTCACCGCTCAAGGCGTTGAGCACCTGTCTGGCGTTCGTCGGTCAGGGGATCGTCGATTTGGAAGGCAGCGCCGAGGTCATCCACTGCCATACCTGGTACGCCCACTTCAGCGGTATTCTGGCCAAGATCCTTTACAATATTCCCTTGGTGATCACCGTTCATTCGCTGGAGCCGCTGCGGCCCTGGAAACGCGAGCAACTCGGTCACGGTTACGATCTGTCCTGCTGGATCGAGAAATCCGCGCTCGAAATGGCCGATGCCATTATCGCCGTCTCGCGCAGCACCCGCGACGACGTGCTGCGGCTGTTCGATGTGGATCCCACCCGGGTCGTGGTCATTCCCAACGGTATCGATATCGATGAATACAAACCGACCCACGCTCCCGAAACGCTCGTCGAGCTGGGCATCGACCCCGATCGCCCCTACGTGCTGTTCGTCGGCCGGATGACCCGACAGAAGGGTCTTTACTACCTGCTGCAAGCGGTCCCGCACTTCGACCGCAAATTGCAGGTCGTGTTTTGCGCGGGCGACGCCGACACCTTGGCCATGCAGCGTGAGCTGGAAGAAATGGTGCAGGAGCTGCAAAGGCAGCGGGACGGTATCGTTTGGATCCCGAAAATGGTGTCGCGGCAAACCACCATCACCCTGTATTCGCACGCGACCATCTTTTGCTGCCCTTCGATTTACGAGCCGTTCGGCATCATCAACCTGGAAGCCATGGCGTGCGGAACGCCCGTGGTCGGTAGCGCGGTCGGCGGCATTACCGAGGTCGTGGTGCACGGTGAAACCGGTTTTCTGGTCGACCCGCACCTGTCAGCGGAACCGCCGCACGATCCGATCGCCCCGGCAAAATTCGAACGCGGCTTGGCCGATGCCATCAACCGCCTAGCCAACGACAGCGACCTGTGTCAGCGTATGGGTCAAGCGGGCCGCGAACGGGTCGAGCGCTATTACAGCTGGCGCAGCATCGCCCAGCAAACCTTCGATCTTTACAAGCGGTTGCGGCCGCAGCGGAATTGATGGCCCCAAACTCGGGTGATCCGACAAAACGATGCCAAGGGCTCCGAGGGCCCTTGTCGGTTTTTGATAGGGCAATACCCCACTCTTATACACATCTGACGCTGCCGAGGAGCGATCTAGGGGAGATCCCGGTGGGCGCCGCATC
>DPWB01000252.1:3379-4436 GCA_003527885.1 Candidatus Competibacteraceae bacterium | reverse complement strand
GGCGACATGCTCTCGCGTAGCACACAGGCCTTCAGTTTTTTCAAGCAGAAGACGGCATACGAGATCTAGTTCGGTCTCGTGGGCTCGGAGATGTGTATAAGAGAACACCTTCATGGCTTGGCCGGTGGGGCGTTTGGCGGAGCTGATGTTTCACGAACTCTCCCATCAGCGGCTGTACGTTTCCGGAGACACGGCGTTCAACGAAGCCTTCGCGACCACCGTCGGTCGGTTGGGGGCGGAGCAGTGGTTGAAGCGGCAGGGGACGGCGCGCGAACGGGAGGACTATGTCGCCGATGCCCGGCGCCGCGAGGATTTTTTGCGGTTGACCGCGACGGCTCGCGAGCGGTTGGCGGTGTTGTATGATTCGTCGCGCCCCGATGCCGGGAAGCGCGCCGCCAAGCAGCGCATCCTGACGGAACTGCGCGACGGCTACCAGCAATTGAAACAGCGCTGGGGCGGCTATTCCGGTTACGACCGCTGGTTCGCCCAAGATCTCAATAACGCCAAGCTGGCCGGCAACAGTACCTATTATCGTTGGGTGCCGGCGTTTTTGGCGTTGTACGAACAAGAGGGGCAGAATTTCGTGGCGTTCTATCGGGCGGTCGAGGCCATCGGGCGGTTGCCGCCCTCGGCACGGAGCGCGCGCCTGGAGGCCTTGGTGGCATCTCCCGTGACTATCGTTTCGAACGCCGCCGTAACGGACGATCCACCCGCCATCACCCACAGGAGCGATAATGAGCGTCGAGGTCCCTGAAGAAGTCCCGCTGCTCGAAATCCGCGACTTGGCCGTTTCCTTCGGCGCGTTGCCGGCGGTCAAACGGATTTCCATGACCTTGAATCGCGGCGAGACGTTGGCGTTAGTGGGCGAAAGCGGCTCCGGCAAATCGGTAACGGCGCTATCGATCCTGCAATTGTTACCGTACCCCCACGCCCGCCATCCCGGCGGCAGCATCCGCTTGCGCGGCCAGGAACTGCTGGGCGCACCGCCGGAGCGGATGCGCGAGATTCGCGGCGCTCAAATCGCGATGGTGTTCCAGGAGCCGATGACCTCGCTCAA
>DPWB01000252.1:2849-3123 GCA_003527885.1 Candidatus Competibacteraceae bacterium | reverse complement strand
GCCGATGACCTCGCTCAACCCGCTACATGCCATCGAGCAACAGGTCGGCGAGACCCTGGAGTTGCACAAGGGCTTGCGCGGCGACGCGCTGCGGGCGCGGATACTGGAGCTGCTGGAGCTGGTGGGCTTGCCCGCCGCCGCCCAGCGCCTTAACGCCCTGCCGCACGAGCTGTCCGGCGGCCAGCGCCAGCGGGTGATGATCGCCATGGCGCTGGCCAACGACCCCGATATCTTGATCGCCGACGAGCCGACGACGGCGCTGGATGTGACGGTG
>DPWB01000252.1:0-2641 GCA_003527885.1 Candidatus Competibacteraceae bacterium | reverse complement strand
GCCGACGAGCCGACCACGGCGCTCGATGTGACCATTCAGGCGCAGATTTTAAAATTGCTCGAAGACTTGCAAGCCAAACTGGGGATGGCGATTCTGTTCATCACCCACGACCTCGGCATCGTGCGCCGGATCGCGGGCCGGGTCTGCGTGCTGCGCGCCGGCGAAGTGGTGGAAAGCGGTGCTGTCGCGGAGATTTTCGACAACCCCCGCCATCCCTACACCCGGCAGTTGTTGGCCGCCGAACCCAAGGGCGACCCGCCGCCAGAGGTGACCGAAGCGCCAGAGATGATCGCCGGTGAGGGCTTAAAAGTCTGGTTTCCGCTCAAGCGCGGCCTGTTCGGGCGGGTGGCCGATCACGTGAAAGCGGTGGATGGAGTGAGCGCCAGCGTGCGGGAAGGCCAGACGCTCGGCGTGGTGGGGGAGAGCGGTTCCGGCAAAACTACTTTGGGATTGGCGCTGCTGCGGCTGCTGTCCAGCGAAGGCGCGATCCGCTTTGCGGGACAACGCATCGACGGGCTACCGAGCAAGACGCTGCGGCCACTGCGCAAGGGTATGCAAATCGTCTTCCAAGATCCCTTCGGCTCGCTCAGCCCGCGCTTGTCGGTGGGCGAAATCGTCGAGGAAGGGTTGTTGGTGCACGGTCTGGCCGGCGATCACGCCGCCCGCCGCGCCCGCATCGCGCAGACTTTGGAGGAAGTGGGGCTGGATCCCGCCGCCCAGGATCGCTACCCGCACGAGTTTTCCGGCGGCCAGCGCCAGCGTATCGCCATCGCCCGCGCCTTGGCGCTGAAGCCGCGCCTGCTGGTGCTCGATGAACCGACCAGCGCCTTGGACGTGTCGGTGCAGGCGCAAATCGTCGACCTGCTGCGCGACTTGCAACGCCGTTATCGGCTGGCTTATCTGTTCATCAGCCACGATTTGCGGGTGGTGCGGGCGCTGGCCAATCATCTGCTGGTGATGAAAAGCGGCCGGGTGGTGGAAGCCGGCCCCGCCCGTCAGGTGTTCGAAACGCCCCAGCATCCCTACACGCGAGCGTTGCTGGCGGCGGCGCTCAATTTGGAAACCGTGGGCGACGGCGGGGTGGCCACCTGAGATGGACGGTTCCGGCGACTGGGTGCTGCTGTTCACTGACGGGGCCTGTTCCGGCAATCCCGGTCCCGGCGGTTGGGGCGCGCTGTTGCGTTATCGGGGGCATGAGAAGGAACTGTCCGGCGGCGAGGCGGAGACCACCAATAACCGGATGGAACTGCTGGCGGCCATCAACGGCCTGGAGGCGTTGAAACGGCCGGCGCGGGTGCGGGTCGTGACCGACAGCCAATACGTCATGAAAGGCGTGACCGAATGGCTGGCGGCATGGAAACAGCGCGGCTGGAAAACCGCCGACCGCCAACCGGTCAAAAACGTCGATCTCTGGCAGCGGCTGGAGGCGGCGCTCGCTGCCCATGAAACCGAATGGCAATGGGTGCGCGGCCACAGCGGCCACCCCGAAAACGAACGGGTGGACCAACTCGCCAGAGTGGCGATCCCTCAAGCCGGTCCCATGACAACCTGAACGGTAACCCGACATGCGCGCGCGCCAAATCGTCCTCGATACCGAAACCACCGGCCTCGATCCCGCTCAAGGGCACCGGATCATCGAAATCGGTTGCGTCGAACTGGTCAACCGCCGCCATACCGAGCGGCGGTTCCATACCTATTTACAACCGGACCGGCTGATCGACGCCGAAGCGGTGCGGGTTCACGGCATCACCAACCAACGGCTCGCCAACGAGCCGCGCTTTCCCGAGATCGTCGAGGCGTTGCTCGATTTCGTCCGCGAGGCCGAACTCATCATTCATAACGCGCCTTTCGATCTGGGCTTTCTCAACCACGAGCTACGGTTGTGCGGGCGCGGCCAGATCGCGCTCGAACAGCTTTGCGCGGTCGAGGATACCCTGCTGCTGGCGCGCCAGCGCCACCCCGGCCAGCGCAACAACTTGGACGCGCTGTGCAAGCGCTACAACATCGACAATTCTCAGCGGACCCTGCACGGCGCGTTGCTGGACGCGGAGATTTTGGCCGACCTTTACCTGGCGATGACCCGCCAACAAAGCTCCATGTTCGAGCGGGACAGCGGCAACGCGCCGACCTTGGCGCGAGGCGGCGAGGCGCGGGAAACGCGGGCGGTGCGAAATCGCCCGGCGCTGGCGGTGCCGCGCGCCGACGCCGAGGAAGCGGCGGCGCACGCCCGCTATCTGGAGCTGTTGGACCAAAGCAGCGGCGGGCAATGCGTCTGGAAGCGCCTGGAAGCGCCCTAAACCCGATAATAGTCCCGGTACCACTTCACGAAGCGCGCCACGCCTTCCTCGATGGGGGTGTCGGGCCGGTAGCCGACATCGCGCGCCAGCGCATCGACATCGGCGTAGGTGTCCGGCACGTCGCCGGCCTGCATCGGCAACAGGTTCTTGGTCGCCTTGCGTCCCAGACACTCTTCCAGCACTTCGATATAACGCATCAGTTCGATGGGCCGGTTGCTGCCGATGTTGTACAGCCGGTAAGGCGATAGGCTGGTGGCCTGTCTCTTATACACATCTCCGAGCCCACGAGACCGTACTAGATCTCGTATGCCGTCTTCTGCTTGAAAAAAACAAAAACAAAAAAA
>DPWB01000356.1 GCA_003527885.1 Candidatus Competibacteraceae bacterium | reverse complement strand
GTTCAGCCTGAAATGGAACATGGGTTGGATGAACGACACGCTGCGCTACATGGCCCAGAACCCGATCCACCGCAAATACCACCACGACCTGCTGACCTTCAGCATGTTGTACTGCTTCACCGAGAACTTCATGCTGCCGTTTTCCCACGATGAGGTGGTGCACGGCAAGGGGTCGATGCTCTACAAGATGCCGGGCGACGAGTGGCAGCGCTTCGCCAATCTGCGGCTGCTCTACACGTATATGTTCACCCATCCGGGGAAAAAGCTGCTGTTCATGGGTACGGAATTCGGCCAGGGCACCGAATGGAACGAGGCCAGCACCCTGGACTGGTACGTGCTCGAATACCATTTCCACCAAGGGATGCAATTGTTGGTCAAGGATTTGAACCGGTTGTATCGCGCCAATCCGGCCCTGCATCACTTCGAGTTCGAATGGCAGGGTTTCCAGTGGATCGACTGCCACGACGCCGAGCAATCCATCGTCAGCTACATCCGCAAGAAGGACGATGATTTTCTGGTGGTCATCGTCAATTTCACCCCGGTACCCCGTCACGGCTACCGGATTGGCGTCCCGCGGCAGGGCCGGTATACGGAAGCGCTCAATTCCGATTCCCACTATTACGGCGGCAGCGGCGTCGGCAACGGGGATATCGAGTTGATCGCCGAGGAGCGGCCGTGGATGGAAAACCCCTATTCCATCTGCCTTACCGTACCCCCGTTGGGCGGTATCGTCCTGCAGCCGGACCCGTTACCGCAGCCCGAACCGATCGCAGCCAGCGCAGAACAGGAGGCGCCGGCCGAAACTCAGTCGGCTGTTGCAGGCGCGGTGGAACCGTCAGAGGTTGCGACGGCGTCCGTGTAAAACCGCAGCAAAATAGCGTCCAAACCAAGGCCCGGCGTGGCCGGCGCCTTGGTTTGAGAGACAGCGCCGGGATCGGCTGTCCTCCGGCCGGTTTCAAAGCTGCGCGAACGGCCCGAAGCCGTCAAACCTCAAACGCCCGCCGCCACCCTCATCCGATCCTGAACAAACTCGTAAACTCTACCCACCGTCTCGAAGTCTTCGGCGCTGATCTCGTCATCCGCGACCTGAATGCCAAACCGCTCTTCCATGGCCTTGATCAACGCGATCACCGCTATCGAGTCGAATTCCGGAACGCTACCCAACAACGGCGTATCCGGGCCGAATTTTTCTATCCGGTCGTCCAAATGCAGCAGCTCGATGACAAGCCGCCGAACGTCGTCGAATTCGACCATTGAAGACCATCTCCTGGAGTGGGAAGCCAAGAAAAACGCTTGGCGCGGACATCAACCCGCCCGGTGCGCGAAGATAGTCAAGATAGCGTCGACTCTGGCAAGAATCCAGCCAATTAATCAATTGGGGCAAGATTTGGCTTGCGAGCCAGCACCACATAACCCGGCACCGGTTGCTCACCCTCCTGGCGCAGCGTGACGGGGGTCACCGTCACCGCGCTTAGACCGCTGTCGGTCAGAATTTGCTCCAGGTAGTCGGCGGTATGGCTATAACGGCCGCTTTTGTTCAAAAGATGTCCTGCTGGAGCGGCTGCCGGCTCCGCCCGCTCCACCGTGAAAGCCAGCCAACCATCGGGCCGGAGCGCGCCGGACGCCGCCGCGCAAACCGCCTGCAAGTCCCCAAAATAGACCAGGGTATCGGCCGATACGACCAACTCGTAGGCGTGCTGGCGCTCCCGTAGGAACGCGGTCAGCTCGGCCACCACCAGCTCATCGTAGCCGCCGCGCGCTCGCGCCTTGTCCACCATCCGGGACGACAAATCTACCCCGGTCAAATGGCGGGCGTAGGGCCTAAGCAGAGGCGCGCATAACCCCGTGCCGCAACCCGCGTCCAACACCGCCCATTGGCCGGTCCCCGCGCCCACGACCCCGGCAAGCCGCTCGCCGAGCAAGACGGGCGCTCGATAGCCCAGCTTTTCCAGGTGTTGGTCGAACTGATCGGCGTAGCGGTCGAACAGATCGGTCACATAGGCATCGGAAGCCCGCGCCGGCTGCTCCGCGCCGAACCAAGCCGCCAGCCGGTGCTGGGCGACCGGATCGTCCGGCATCAACTTGAGCCAGTGCTGCAACAGGGCCAGCGCGTTCTCGGTGCCGCCCAATTGAAACACCGCGTTGCCCAAGACCTCCCGCGCCTCTTCGATCCGGTTCAGGCGATGCAGCACGGCACCCATCAGCAGCAGCGCGTTTTGATGGGTACCGTTGACTTGCAAAGTGATGTCGAGCGCCGCGCGCGCGTCTTCGGTTCGGCCCGCCTCCGCCAGCAGCGCGCCGAGCCGGTATTGGATTTCCGGATCGTTGGGTCGGCGTTCGCTGGCCAACCGATACGCCGCCAACGCTTCCGGCAACCGGCCCAACCCCTTGAGCAAGGCGCCCAGATTGACGCACGCCTCCACCTCGTCGGGCCGCAGGATGATCGCTTGCCGGTAGGCGGCGATGGCGTCCTCATGACGCTGTTGGACGATCAGGACGTTGCCGAGATTGGTGTGGGCGGACGCATAAGTGGGAGCCACGCGGATGGCCCGGCGCAGCAACTGTTCGGCCTGGGTCGATTGACCGCGCTGCTGCTGGAGAATCCCGAAAAAATTCAGCGCTTCGGGAAAATCCGGCCGGCTGCGCAACACCCGCTCGTAAAGCGACTGGGCTTCCACCAAATGACCTTGGCGGTGCAAGTTCATGGCTTGCACCAGCAACGCCGAAACGTCAGCGGCGCGAGGACCGGCGTCGGCTGCCGGTTGCGGTTGCTTGGCTTTATTACGCTTGTCGTTCACAGCACGCGCCCCCATTGCGACCCGCATCGGAAATCAAGGATTCTTGCCCGCCATCACCACGAAACCGATGACCGGCCGGCCGCCTTCCAACCGCAAAGCGACGGTTTTCAGCGACTCAATCGTCAATCCCGCCTGAACCAGCGCTTGCCGCAGATACGGTTCGGAATGCCGGTAGCGACCGCTGGGATCGAGCTCGAAGCCCGTCGATGCTTCAGCGTCAGCAACCCGTTCCACTGTGAACGCCAGCCAGCCGCCCGCCCGTAAAGCGGTCGCGGCGGCGGTCAGCACTGGCTCCAGTTGGCCGAAATAAATCAAGGTATCGGCGGACACGATCAGATCGTAGGCTTCCGGCCGGCCCGTCAGAAAGGCGGTCAGTTCGACGACGGCCAGTTCATCGTAATCCCCACGGGTCCCCGCCCGCTCGATCATGCGCGGCGACAGATCGATCCCGACCAACCGACCGGCGTAAGGACGCAGCAGCGGGCCGCAAAGCCCGGTGCCGCAACCGGCGTCCAGCACGCTGAGCGAACCCTCCGGCTGGCCGATCGTGGCGGCGACCGCCGAGGCGATCGATGCGGGCGCCCGATACTCCAAGTGGTGCAGGTGCTCGTCGAAACTGTCGGCCATGTCATCGAACACTTGCCGGACGTAGCCATCGGCGGCCCGCTCCGGCACGTCCTGTCCCGAATGCGCCGCCAGCATGTGCCGGGCCACCGGGTTGGTCGGATCTCGTGCCAGCCAGCCCTGAAACAGTCCGGCGGCTTCATCGTTACGGTTCAGCTTGTAGAGCAGCAGGCCCAAACCCTTGAACGCCATCGCGTGATCGGGTTGCAGGCGGATGGCCTCGCGATAGGCGATGACGGCGCTTTCATACCGACCCTCGGCCGCCAGCGTCTTGCCCAGGTTGAAATACGCTTCGACTAAATCGGGCGCTAGCGCGATGGCTTGCCGGAAGGCGGCGGCGGCCTCCGCAAAGCGCCGGGAGCGCAATAACATGACGCCGTAATTGCAGCGGGCGCTGGGATTGGCGGGAGCGAGTTCGCTAGCTCGCCGATAAGCGTCCGCCGCTTCGTCCCAACGATCCAGCGCGGCCAATACATTGCCCAGATTGTTCCAGGCGTCGGCGTAACGGGGATCAATGTCCAGCGCCTGACGAACCCATTCAACCGCATCGGAATGGCGTCCCCGCTGCGAATTCAGTACCCCCAGAAAATGCAAAGCCTCGATCTGGCGCGAGTCGCGCTGAAGCACTCGTCGATACAGCGCTTCCGCCGTATCCAACTGCCCCTGTCGGTGCAGTTGGATGGCTTGAGCCAGCGCTTCCGAACCGGAATCCTTCGCTGACCGTTGTTGGCTGGTAAGGGCGCGGCGCTGTTGGCGGTTCATCGCTAATAACCCAAGAAACAACTTTTAATGAAACGATTAAATTCAGGCTCATGAAAGTTCATATTTTCAATTCCTCGACCATTTTGTCGCCCGATCCGACCTAAATAGCCGCCATAGCTTGTCAGCAGGGACGTGATCGTTCTCGAAGCTCGTCTTAGTCCTCAAAGTATCTAATGCAACTTTCGGCATCTTTAGGTGTTAGGACCTGTTTGATCCTATCTGCATGAGCGGCTAGAAAAACAGGTTTTTTATCCCGATTTTTGTCCTCGAAACCGAAATGACGATCCAGATAACGGCACGTAGATGAGATCAAAAAAGGAAGATCTTTTAGAACGCCCAACACCGATTCTTCATTTCTTTCGTACAGCGGCACAAGGTCGCCGGCGAAAGCCTCCATCGTAGCCGCATCGAGTTTTGCTTGCGCTATCCATCCAAGAAGTAAGTAAACGCGTAAAGAATCCTGGCTGAATTGAGCGCTATCACGATCTCGCTGGGCATATTTTTGGTAGAGCGCCGCCCAGTCCTGGTAAGCTCGAAGAGCGTCATAAACCGGCTTCCCTTGTTCGTTCGTCGAACGATGAGCGGGATTTTCCAAATCGAGCAGCGTATCAAGAATTAGCGCCGCATCGTTTTGAGTGACGCCGGCCAGCGCAACGGAAGAAAGAAGAGACAGACACAGAAACGAGATGATGCAATATCGCCTCATGTGAACCATCCAATCAAAAATCTTTCAGTCCAGAATATTTAGACATTGAATTCAGTGAATACTTTTTACCACGGATATGGCAAATCCAGTGAAATTGCGTTTTTCCCATCGGTTGGATCGGCCGGGGAGGCGCGGCCACCGTTTCTGATTGATCTTTAACAACGATAGTAATATTGCCTATTTCCTTGGGCTCGATGGCATTCCATATTTTGAGGACTTCCTTTTCCTCGATCACAATACAGCCGTCCGACCATCCTGCGCTAGTTCCCTTGTGGATGAAAATACCATTCGCTTTGCGGGCGTTGTTGTTGACCGGCACGCCGACACCGAGCCAGATCCCCTGCCGTTTGCTGCCATCCGCGTTGTATTTATTGGCCATGCGCGTGGCGTAGCCGGTATAGCTTCCCTCATCAATTTTGACTTCCTTATCCCACCAGCACTTGGTATCGACCGATACGCTACCGTGCTGGAATGTCAGAACGCCGGAATCCGCGCTGCGCACGACATTGATGGTATAAGACATGCTTGTCTCCTCAGAGGCAATTAACTTACAGCGTTACGAAGCTCACGCTGGACAGCGATAACAGGTATCGCAGATCTTGCGTTTTCAAGTTTCATGCCACTCCACCAAAAACGAAAGAACCAATAAAAAAATAAAGTTCGGTCGTTGTTTGCAAAGCTCTCCACAAGCAGTAGCGGATCAAAATGACCGTTTCAGCACTCGTTTTGGGCCAGTCGATCTCAAGCCACGCGAACGGTCCAGCAACGGAAATTTATTCGAAGGCATAGCTGAAATCGCCCTCTTTCACCCCAATTTGCACTCGTGCGATGGGTTGACCCTCCACCATCCGTTTTAGAAATTCCTGGCTGAGCGCCGGGAGCATGGTATTCGTCAGAATCGCATCCACCATCCGCCCGCCGCTTTCCAGCTCGGTGCAGCGGCTGGCGATCAGCTTCACCACCTCGTCGTCGTAGCCGAACGGCACCTTGTGGTTTTCCCTGATCCGCTTCTCGATCCGACCCAATTGCAGCCGGACGATCTCGCCGATCATGTCATCGCTGAGCGGGTAATACGGAATCGTGACCAACCGGCCCAGCAGGGCGGGCGGGAAGACCTTGAGCAGCGGCTCCCGCAGCGCTTTGCCCAAACCTTCGGCATCGGGCAGCAGTTCCGGGTCCTTGCACATGCCGGCGATCAGATCGGTGCCGACGTTGGTGGTCAACAGGATCAAGGTATTCTTGAAGTCGATGAGCCGGCCTTCGCCGTCTTCCATCCAGCCCTTGTCGAACACCTGGAAGAAGATTTCGTGCACGTCGTGATGGGCTTTTTCCACCTCGTCCAGCAGCACCACGCTGTAGGGGCGACGGCGCACCGCCTCGGTCAGCACCCCGCCTTCGCCGTAGCCGACATAGCCCGGTGGCGCACCCTTGAGGGTGGAGACGGTGTGCGCTTCCTGAAATTCGCTCATGTTGATGGTGATGACGTTCTGCTCGCCGCCGTACAAGGCTTCGGCCAGGGCCAACGCGGTTTCGGTCTTGCCGACCCCGGAGGGTCCGGCCAGCATGAACACCCCGATGGGTTTGTTGGGGTTGTCCAGCGCCGCGCGCGAAGTCTGGATGCGGCGGGCGATCATCTCCAAGGCGTGGCGCTGGCCGATGATGCGGCGGTTGAGGAGGTCGGCCAGCCCCAGCACGGTTTCGATTTCGTTCTTGACCATCCGCCCGACCGGGATGCCGGTCCAGTCGGCGACCACGGCGGCGACGGCTTGCGCGTCCACGCTGGGTAGAATCAGCGGCGATTCGCCTTGCAGTTCATGCAATTTGGCTTGAAGCCCCTTCAGTTCAATCAACCAGTTTTGCCGTTGCGGATCGGGCTCGGCGGCCGCCTCCCCGTCCACCGCCCCGCCTTCGTCGCGCAGCTTGGCGCGCAGCGCCAGAATCCGATCGACCAGACCTTTTTCCTCTTGCCAGCGCGCTTCCAGTTCGGCCAGCCTCGCGTCCTCGGCTTGCAATTTTTCATCCGCTGACGCTTTACGCTGGGCGGTGTCGATGCCGACCGCCGTTTCACGACCGATGATCTCCAGTTCGGTTTTGAAACCTTCGATGCGGCGGCGGCTGTCTTCCACCTCCGCCGGCACGGCGTGCAAACTGATCGCCACCCGCGCGCTGGCGGTATCCAGCAGGCTGACCGCTTTGTCCGGCAACTGGCGGGCCGGGATGTAGCGGTGCGACAGCTTGACCGCCGC
>DPWB01000097.1 GCA_003527885.1 Candidatus Competibacteraceae bacterium | reverse complement strand
TTGTCATCATTTTGCAAGCAGAAGACGGCATACGCGATCTAGTACGGTCTCGTGGGCTAGGAGATGTGTATAAGAGACAGGGCCAGAAAGCCGGAATTTCGGTCAGCCTGTGCGGGGAGATGGCAGGCGATTCGCGCTACACCCGCTTACTGTTGGGGCTGGGCCTGACCCAATTCAGTATGCATCCCGCCGGTTTGCTGGAGATCAAACGGGTCGTCCAGGACAGCCATGTCGGCGAACTGACGAAAATCGCCCGACGCTTGCTGCATACCACCGATGCGGACAAATACGCTGAATTGCTCAAAAGCGTGGCTCAGAACTGAACGGTGGTTTTAGGGCGGGGCTGTCGGGACGATTCTTTGCAGACGGTCGATCAGAGCGTCTTTTTCAGCCCATAATGCGCCGATCCAGTCCCTAAGGGCGGCCCGAAAGGCGGAATCGTGGCGGTAATCGCCGCCCAGCAGCTCGCGCGGGATCGGTAACGAGCGAATCCGCACGGTGACCCGGCGAATGCGGCCCGACGCCAGATCCAGAAAGCTCGGACGGCCGTCGGGGTAGACGATGGTCACGTCCAGCAGGACGTGCAAGCGTCCGCCCAAGCTTTCCAGCACGGCAGCAAGACCGCCCAACTTGGGGCGGAGCAAATGGCGGTAAGGCGACTGCTGGCGGGCGTGCTTCTCCGGTCGAAAGCGGGTGCCTTCCAGAAAGCTGAGCAGGGTCGAGGGCGCGCCGCGCAGCCGCTCGAGCGCGCGCCACGCCGCTTGCCAATCCTCTTCTCGCGCTTCGGGATGGCGGGCCAGATACTCCGCTGAACGGCGTTTCATGAAAGGATAGCCCAAGGCCCACCAAACGCCTCCCAGCAGCGGCACCCAGACCAGTTCTCGCTTGATGAAGAATTTCGGGAAGGGAATGCGGCGGTTGAAGACCCGCAGCACGACCGCGATATCCACCCAGGACTGGTGGTTGGCACCGATCAGATACCATCCGTCGCGCCGCAATCCCTCCAGGCCCTGAATATCCCATTCGATGCGCTGGGTCAGGCGCAGGACCGCGTTGTTGCCATCGGTCCACGCCTCGGCCAGACCGATCAGGAAACGGTGAAGGCCCGCCCTCCAGGCCGGCTGGGGACTCAACAGCTTGAGCGGCGCCGCACAGTAGAAAGGCAGACACCAGAAGAGCGTGTTCAACACGAACAGCAGAAAAGCCAACACGGCCCGCAGTGGTCCCGGCAGGAAGGCGAGCATCGCTGGCGCTCCACTCAAGAGCGAGAACGGCCGGCCAACCAGTCGCGGACGGCGGGGCCGGTGCCGATGGTCCAGGGTTTCAGCCGCTCGATGGGCACCCGCTTGATGTCGGCCAGCTCATCGCCCAGCACGATCTCGCCCCGCGTGGGGACATGATAGGCCAGAAGTAGCTGATTCATTTCGAAGAAGGCGTAGTTGCCTATGAAGCGGGCGATGGTGGCGTTCAGGCCCAGTTCTTCCCGCACCTCCCGGAGTACGGCGGCATCCGGTGTTTCGCCTTGCTCCAGAAAGCCGGTGATCAAGCCAAACATCTTTTCCGGCCAAGCTTTGTTACGCGCCAGGATCACCGCGCCGTCCACCTCGACGATGGCGGCGACGACCGCTATCGGATTGTTCCAATGGATGTAACGGCAACCGGCGGCGGTGCAGCAGCGTCGGAGCCGACCTTCGACTTCGGCGTCCCGGAGGGGGTCGCCGCATTGTGGACAGTAATTTGCCTGCATGAGCTTAAGGCCGCCACAGCGAACAAGGACAATTCTGTTGGGAAAATGCACTATAACTAGCATTCTATCAAGGAAAGCCGGCTATAATATTCTCAAATTACGGCAGCTATGCATCGCTGCCGTTTTGTTTTCGCGAACGGATACGGTCGGACGCCTGACGGCGCCAGCGCCCGATTCAATACTGTGATCGCTGGCGGATTATCCATGAATCCGGGTTTTGCGGTGAACCGATAATTATGAAAACACGGCATTTTCTCAGCCTGTTCGACCTGAGTCCCGCCGAATTGGGGCAGGTCGTGCGGCGAGCCACCGAGTTGAAGGCCCTGCACCGGCGCGGCGAGCGTTACGCGCCGCTGTCGCAAAAAGTGTTGGGCATGATTTTCGAAAAAGCCTCGACCCGGACCCGGATCTCTTTCGAGGCGGGCATGGCGCAATTGGGCGGCAGTTCCATTTTTCTGGCGCCGCACGATACCCAACTTGGCCGGGGTGAGCCGATCGAGGATACCGCCCGCGTATTGTCTGGCATGGTCGATATCGTGATGATCCGCACCTTCGGGCATAGCCTGATCGAACGCTTTGCGGCTTGCGCCACCGTGCCGGTCATCAATGGCCTGACCGACTATAACCATCCCTGCCAGCTGTTGGCCGACTTGCAGACCGTGATCGAGCAGCGCGGCGATTTGCGCGGGCAAACCGCGGCCTGGATCGGCGATGGCAACAACATGTGCAACAGCTATCTCGAAGCCGCCTGCCAGTTCGGCTTCCAGTTGCGCATCGCCGTGCCGCCCGGTTACGAGCCGGATGGAGAGCTGTTGAAGCGGGCCGCCAGCCGGGCGGTATTGCTGCGCGATCCGCTGGCGGCCGCCAGAGGCGCGGATTGGGTCGCCACCGACGTGTGGACCAGCATGGGCTGGGAAGAGGAGAGCCAGCGGCGGCTGCGGGATTTCGCGCCTTATAAAGTCACTGCCGAGATCATGGCCCAGGCCCGACCGGACGCCATTTTCTTGCATTGTCTGCCGGCGCATCGGGGCGAGGAAGTCAGCGCCGAGGTGATCGATGGCCCACAAAGCCGGGTTTGGGACGAGGCCGAAAACCGGCTGCACGCCCAGAAGGCCTTGATCGAGTTCCTACTGCTGGGAGACAAGGCCAGCGCCTGACAGCGGCCGTGGGCGCCGCTTGGGTGATTCGGGCGCAATGGTGCGAAAACAGCGACCGAACGCCGCCCGATATGCTGCTCAGTTATATGCTTGCGTCGAAGCTGTATGGCGGGGCTGCGGTTGAATCTGCTACATTAGCGCCTGCTAATTAACAGTGTTGCTTGCGGTCGTGAACCCCTGCGCCGTCCCCGCCCATCACCACCCTGGCGCTGGCTTTCGATATCGGGGCCGTCGGATACGGTCGGTCCTCACTCGGCGCGCCCCGCCTGCCGTCCGAGAGCGTCGCGAACCATGAAAGAATATGCCCTGATCCTGATCAGCACGGTTCTGGTCAACAATTACGTCCTGGTGAAATTCTTGGGATTGTGTCCGTTCATGGGCGTTTCCCGCAAGCTGGAAACCGCCTTGGGGATGGGGTTGGCCACCACGTTCGTGTTGACGCTCTCGTCGATCTGCTCTTATTTGACCGACCATTACCTGCTGATTCCCTTGGGGCTCGAATACCTGCGCACCATCGGCTTCATCCTGGTTATCGCCGTGGTGGTGCAGTTCACCGAGATGGTGGTCCACAAGACCAGCCCGGTGCTCTATCAGGCGCTGGGCATTTACTTGCCGCTTATCACCACCAATTGCGCGGTGCTGGCGGCGGCGCTGTTGAACGTGCAGGCGCGGCACGACTTCATCGCTTCGGCGCTGTACGGTTTCGGCGCGGCGGTCGGCTTTTCGCTGGTGATGGTCTTGTTCGCCGCCTTGCGCGAGCGGATCGCGGTCGCCGATGTGCCGGTCCATTTTCGCGGTCCCGCCATCACCTTGATCACCGCCGGCCTGATGTCGCTGGCTTTCATGGGCTTTGCGGGGCTGGTGCGGGGATAATAAGGCCATGTTCGTTGCGATGATCGCCTTGGGCCTGCTGGCGGGCGCTTCCGGGTTGCTGCTGGGTTTTGCCGCCGTGCGCTTCAAGGTGGAGGGCGATCCCATCGTCGAGAAGATTGACGATATCTTGCCCCAGACCCAGTGCGGCCAGTGCGGGTTTGCCGGTTGCCGGCCCTACGCCGAGGCCATCGCCGCCGGCGAGGCCGACATCAACCAGTGTCCGCCGGGGGGCGAAAGCGGTATCGTCGCGTTGGCCGAATTGCTGGGCCGCGACCCGAAGCCGCTCAACCCGGAGAACGGGGCCGAAAAGCCCAAAATGGTGGCGGTGGTCGACGAGCAAAATTGCATCGGTTGCACGCTGTGCATTCAAGCCTGCCCGGTGGACGCCATTCTGGGGGCCGCCAAGCACATGCACACGGTAATCGCCAGGGAATGCACCGGTTGCGAGCTGTGCCTGGCGCCGTGTCCGGTAGATTGCATTCAGATGATCCCGCTCGCCCAGACCATCAGCACCTGGAAGTGGACCTATCCGGTCGCCGGTGCGCCAACCGGGCCGAAGACGGAAGAAGCCATCGCATGAGCGGCTGGTTTCCGTTCCACGGCGGTTTGAAAACGGTTCGCCACAAAACCGAATCCAACCAGCAACCGATTCGCTCCGCCGCGCTGCCGAAACATGTGACGGTGCCGTTGCGCCAGCACATTGGAGCCATCGCCAAGCCGGTGGTCCAGGTCGGCGAGCGGGTGCTGAAAGGGCAGATGATCGGCCAGCCTGACGGCTACGTCAGCGCCGCCGTGCACGCGCCGACTTCCGGCGTGGTGGCGGCGGTGGACCAGCAAGCGGTGCCGCATCCCTCCGGTTTGCCGGATTGGTGCGTGACCATCGAGAGCGACGGTGAGGACCGTTGGATCGAGCGGGAGCCGGTGGACTATCGCCGGTTGCACCCCAGCGCATTGCGTAACGTCCTGCGCAGTGCGGGCATCGTCGGTTTGGGCGGGGCGGCCTTTCCCAGCGCGGTCAAGCTCAATTTGAGCGGCCATTGCGAGCGGCTGGACACCCTGATCCTAAACGGGGCCGAATGCGAGCCGTGGATCACCTGCGACGACCGGCTGATGCGCGAGCGAGCGGCCGAGATCATCGCCGGCCTGCGCGTCATGGCGCAGTTGCTGGAGCCGCGCGAGGTGCTGATCGGGATCGAGGACGACAAACCGGAAGCCATCGCGGCAATGGCGGCGGCCTGCGCCGGCTCCGGGTATGCCGTGCGGCCGGTGCCGGCCCGCTATCCCAGCGGCAGCGTCAAGCAACTGGTCAAGCTGCTGACCGGTAAGGAAACGCCGGTCGATGGTTTGCCGGTCGATGCCGGCGTGCAGTGTTTCAACGTCGCCACCGCTTACACCGTCCATCGCGCCATCGACCGCGGCGAGCCGGTGCTTTCCCGCATCGTCACCGTGACCGGCCACATCCGTCAACCACAAAATCTGGAAGTGTTGCTCGGAACCTCGGTTGCGGAGCTGATCGCCCAAAGCGGCGGTTATCGGGACGGCGTGCGGCGGCTGATCATGGGTGGGCCGCTGATGGGGTTCGCCCTGCACGATGACCGGGTGCCGGTGACCAAGGCCACCAACTGCATTCTGGCCGCCAGCGCGGCGGAGCTGGCCCCGGAACAGCCGGTCATGCCCTGCATCCGCTGCGGGGCCTGCGCGGACGCCTGCCCGGCGGAGCTGTTGCCGCAGCAGTTGTACTGGCACGCCCGCGCCAAGGAATTCGACAAGGCGCAGGATTACCATTTGTTCAGTTGCATCGAGTGCGGCTGTTGCAGCTACGTTTGCCCGAGCCGCATCCCGCTGGTGCAGTATTACCGCTACGCCAAGAACGAGATTTGGGCGCTGGAGAAAGAGAAGGAAAAAGCCGAGCTCGCCCGCCAGCGCCATCAGGCCCGCCTGGAACGGCTGGAGCGCGAGAAACGGGAGCGGGAAGCTAAATTGCGGCAGAAAGCGCCACCGCGCCCCGCGGCCACCGCCGAAAAATCTCCCATCGAAGATGCCGTGGCCCGCGCCAAGGCGTCCGCGCCGCCGCCTGAAACCGCCGTTGTAACCGACAGTCGGGACAGTTAGCGGCCATGCGCTTCAGAACGATGACTTCGCCGCACGTGTTGGGTGCAACCAGCGTCGGCTTGGTCATGCGGCGAGTGCTGTATGCGATGGTTCCCGGCATCACGGCCCTGGTCTGGTTTTTCGGCTGGGGCGTGCTGGTCAATCTGGTGCTCGCCACCGCAGTGGCCCTGTTGGCGGAAGCGGCGCTGCTGGCGGCGCGCGGCAAGCCGTTGGCACCGCATTTGAACGATTACAGCGCCGTGGTGACCGCGTGGCTGCTGGCCGTCGCTTTGCCGCCGCTGGCCCCGTGGTGGATGACCGTGATCGGCGTATTGTCCGCGATCGTGGTGGCCAAGCATCTGTACGGCGGTTTGGGCTATAACCCGTTCAATCCGGCCATGATCGGCTATGTGGTATTGCTGGTTTCGTTTCCGCGCGAGATGAGCGCTTGGTTGATCCCACACGGGCTCGATCGGCCTCACGCCATGACGCTGCTGGAAACCCTGCGCGCGATCTTTGCCGGCGGGTTGCCGGAGCGGTTCGCGCCGGACGGGCTGACCGGCGCGACCCCCCTGGACGTGCTCCGCACCAAGCTCGGCCTGGGCTTGGGCGTCACCGAGATTCGCAACAGTCCGGTGTTCGGCATGGTTGCCGGCAGCGGCTGGGAATGGGCGGCCTCAGGCTTTTTGGCCGGCGGCCTGTGGCTGGTTTACACGCGCACGGCGGCGTGGCAGATCCCGGCCGGGATGCTGGGAAGTTTGGCGGTCATCTCGACGATTTTTTACGGGATCGACCCGCAACGCTATGCGCCGCCGTGGTTTCATCTGTGGAGCGGGGCGGCGATTTTTGGCGCGTTTTTCATCGCCACCGATCCGGTCACGGCCAGCACCACGCCGCGCGGCCGGCTGATCTACGGCGCGGGCATCGGCCTTCTGGTTTATCTCATTCGCAGCTTCGGCGGTTATCCCGACGGCGTGGCTTTCGCGGTGCTGCTCATGAACATCGCCGCGCCGACCATCGACTTGTATACGCAGCCGCGCGTGTTCGGAGCGCGGCGGGGATGAAGGCGCTGGCGCGCAACATGGGCGTCGCCGCCCTGATCCTGTTTGGCTTCGCCATCGTCGGGACCGGGTTGGTTGCGGTGACCTATTCCGGCACCAAGGACATCATCGCCGAGGCGCAACGGGCGGCATTGGAAGCCAGCCTGAATCAACTGGTGCCGGCGGATCGCTACGACAATCGCGTGGTCGAGGACCGCATCGAAATAACCGCGCCGGAGTGGCTGGGGACCGACGGACCGGTGGCGGTGTATCGCGCCCGCAAGAACGGTCAGCCGGTGGCGCTGTTCGCCACGCCGACCGCGCCGGACGGCTACAGCGGGCCGATCCAACTGCTGGTCGGCGTGTATGCCGACGGGAGCTTGGCCGGCGTGCGGGTGCTGGGGCACAAGGAAACGCCGGGCTTGGGCGACGGCATCGACGAGAAGCGCTCGCCCTGGATTCTGGCGTTTGCCGGCAAGTCGCTGGACAACCCCCGGCCGGACGCCTGGAAAGTCAAGAAAGACGGCGGCGCGTTCGACCAGTTTACCGGAGCGACCATCACGCCGCGCGCCGTGGTCAAGGCCACCCGCAAGTTCTTGGAGTACGTAAAGGCGCATCGCGAACACTTGTTCGCGCCGCCGACCACCGTCAAGGGGCAACCGTCATGAGCGAAACCCGCTATCAGCACATCCTGAAAAATGGGATCTGGACGCAAAACACCGGTTTTGTGGCGCTGCTGGGGCTTTGCCCGCTACTGGCGACCTCCAATTCGGTGGTCAACGCATTGGGTCTGGGTTTGGCGACCACGCTGGTGCTGCTGATGTCGAATGTCGCCATTTCGCTGATCCGCAATCTGGTGCGGCCGGAGGTGCGGATTCCGGTGTTTGTCATGGTGATCGCCTGCGTGGTGACCGCTGTGGAACTGGCGATGCACGCGTTCCTGCCGGGGCTTTACACCGTGCTCGGCATTTTCATTCCCTTGATCGTCACCAACTGCTGCGTGATCGGTCGGGCTGAGGCGTTCGCGTTCAAGCACGGCGCGGCCAAAGCGGCGGTGGACGGCATCGCCACCGGGCTGGGCTTCACGCTGGCGCTGGTGCTGCTGGGCGCGCTGCGGGAAATCCTGGGGCAGGGGACCTTGTTCGGTCAGGCGGAATTGCTGTTCGGCGAGTCGGGCAAGGGCCTGACTCTGCACTTGATCGACGACTATCGCGGTTTCCTGCTGGCGGTTCTGCCACCCGGCGCGTTTATCGGGCTGGGGTGTCTGATCGCCATTAAAAACGTGCTCGATGCCCGCGCCAAGCGCCGGCGCGAGGCTAAACCGGCCATGATCGCGCGGCCGGGGGAGGTTCCAGGCTGAGCGCGCCACGAATGTCCGCCGGTCGGGGGTAGCCGGCGGACGGGTCTGACAGCCTCTGCGAGGTGCGGAAATTCATCCTGACCGACGAGAAACATTTTCCCGCCGGCGACAGCAGATAGGGCGGTTTGGCGCGATGATCGGCTGAAAAACTGGCTAGCCTAGCCCCCCGGCGACCGACGCTAGCGTTGTTTCGGTCCGTGTTTGGGCGTCTCTGGCTGACGGGTGCTCGGCGGGACTGCCCGTGGCCCGTTCTCGGTCAGCGACTTCAAAAACATTCGCTCCGCCGCCAGC
>DPWB01000243.1 GCA_003527885.1 Candidatus Competibacteraceae bacterium | reverse complement strand
CGGCGACGGCATGGCGCTGGCCTACCGGGCCGGCGCGCCGCTGAAGGACATGGAGTTCGTCCAATACCATCCGACCGGCTTGCCCAACACCGGCATTCTGCTGACCGAAGGCTGTCGCGGTGAAGGCGGCATTCTGGTCAACAAGGACGGCCGCCGCTACCTGCAAGACTATGGCATGGGGCCGGAAACCCCGGTCGGCCAGCCGGTGCTGAAAACCATGGAACTCGGCCCGCGCGACCGCTTGAGCCAGGCGTTCTGGCACGAACAGCAGAAAGGCAACACCGTCTCCACCAAGTGGGGCGACTGCGTACTGCTGGACATGCGCCATTTGGGCGAGAAGAAGATCAACGAGCGGCTGCCGTTCGTGCGCGATCTCTCGATCAGCTATCTCGGCATGGACCCGGTCAAGGAGCCGATCCCGATTCGCCCGGTGGTCCATTACTGCATGGGCGGCATCCACACCGACATCAACGCCGCCACCCCGTTGGCCGGCCTGTTCGCGGCGGGCGAATGCGCCTGCGTCAGCATCAACGGCGCCAACCGGCTCGGCTCCAACTCGCTGACCGAGCTACTGGTGTTTGGCCGCAAAGCGGCGATGAGCGCCATCGAGCATCTGAAATCCGCGCCGGGCACCAACAACGCCGGCGCGCTGAGCGCCAAGGCCCAGGAATCGGAAGCGCGGATCCGCGCGCTGTTCGACAGGAGCGGCGGCAAGGAAGCCATCTCGGGCCTGCGCAAGGAAATGATGCACACTCTTGAGGAAGGCGCGGGCATCTACCGCACCGGGGAGCGTCTGGCCGCGACCTGCGACAAACTCTCCGAATTGCGCCAGCGCTACGCCAACATCGAATTGCACGACAAGAGCGGCGTCTACAACACCGATTTGCTGCAAGCGCTGGAACTGGGCTCGATGCTGGATTGCGCCGAAGCGTGCGCGGTCGGCGGCCGGGACCGCAAGGAGTCGCGCGGGGCGCACCAGCGCCTCGACTTCACCGCGCGGGACGATGTCAATTTCCTCAAGCACAGCTTGACTTACTATCACCCCAAAGAGCCACCGCGCCTTGAGTATCTCGACGTGGTGATCACCAAGTCCAAGCCCGGTGTGCGCGATTACTCAGGAGCCCACAAATGAGCGAACGCCAGATTCAACTGGAAGTGCTCCGCTACAACCCGGAGACCGACAGCGAGCCCCGGTTCCAGACCTATACCGTTCCCTGCTTGAACGAATGGGTGGTGCTCGACGCCTTGAACTACGTCAAGGACAACCTCGACACCACGGTCAGCTACCGGTGGTCGTGCCACATGGCGGTCTGCGGCAGTTGCGGCATGATGATCAACGGCGAGCCCAAGCTGGCCTGCAAGGCGTTCATCCACGAATACCCCGACAAGATTCGGGTCGAGCCGATGATGCATTTCCCCATCGAGCGCGATCTGGTCACCGTGGCCGAGGATTTCATCACCAAGTTCGCCAGCGTCAAGCCGTACCTGATCCCCAAGGAAGACAAACCGGTCAGCGCCGGCGAGTTCAAGCAATCGCCGGCCGAACTGATGAAATTCAAGCAATACACTTTATGCATCAACTGCATGTTGTGTTATGCGGCCTGCCCGCAGTACGGTCTGGTCCCGGAATTCCTCGGCCCGGCGGCCATCTCGATGGCGCACCGCTACAACCAGGACTCGCGCGACGGCGGCCGGGACCAGCGCCAGGAAGTCATCGCCTCCCATGAAGGCGTGTGGGAATGCTCCTTCGTCGGCGCCTGTTCGGAAGTGTGTCCCAAGCATGTCGACCCCGCCGGCGCGCTCCAGCAAGTCAAGGTGGCGAGCACCGTCGACTGGTACAAAGAACACCTGATGCCCTGGGGGAAAAAATGAGCCGCAAACCCTATATTCGCGAAATTCCCAAGACGAGCTGGTTTTTCCGCCAGCCGCGCTACATGCGCTACATGGCGCGTGAAGTGACCTCGTTCTTCATCGGCGCGTTCAGCATCTTGCTGGTGGTGGCGCTCAAACGGCTGTCACAAGGACCTGAAGCGTTCCAGGGATTTTTGGACGCGCTGCGCGGCCCGTGGGGCGTGCTGTTCTGCTTGGCCACACTCGTGGCGGCGGTCTATCACAGCACCTCGTGGTTCAACGTGACGCCGCAAGCCATGCCGATCCAGCGCGGCGAGGAATTCGTGCCGGGCAAGATGATCGTCGGGGCCCACTACGCAGTTTGGGCGGTGGTTTCGCTGATCGTACTGTTTATGGGGATCTGAACATGTCCAAATCCAATAAACCCATCGTCTGGGGACCGTTTGCCGCCGGAGGAACCGTCACGGCCTTCATTACCCCGATCCTGGCGCTGCTGGCCTTGTTTGCGGCGATGCGTTTCTCTCCGAGCCTGTTCACCTACGAGCACATCCACGCTTTTGCCGCTCACTGGCTGGGTAAGCTGATCATTTTCGGCATCATCACGCTATCGTTGTGGCATGCCGCGCACCGCTTTCGCATCACCCTGTTCGATTTCGGCGTCCGCGCCGATCTGGTGGTGGCCACGATCCTGTACATGATCGCGGCCATCGGCACCGTTTCAGCGTTGTTCTCCTTGCTGTCTATTTGAAGTGGGAGAGGCGTTTCGTGCTTTAGCATTGTCCTCGCAATATGCCATTGCAGCCCGTCCCTCGACTGACGCGCGGGGACGGGCTGTTTGACGGCTGTCGATCTTTTGCGGGGTTGCCGGTTAACGAGGCCGGCCATCGCCGCCAAAGGGTTGCAACGGGGCTTTGCAACCTACGAACATCGGCTGAAGCAGGCCAACCTGTCTGGCAAAAAAGGTAATCAAGACTAAGGAAGCTTTGGTAATGAGTTCTCAATCTGTTCGATCGGCCACCTTGGAGCAACCGTCCTTGCTGGAGGCCTGTCCGGTTTCCGAAATCGGACACGCGTCTGAGGAGAGAGAAACCACCCTCGAAGAACCAGATCGCGCGTTGGTCTATCCGACCTCCGTACCGCTGCCGGCTTATCTGCAAGAAACCTACTGGTGGGCGTACGTCCATCCGGCGGCGGTGCGCTTTTTCGAGCGGCAATGGCTGGTCAATCTGATCTTGTGGGGCAACTTCAACCGGCTGCGTGATCTCGCCTTGGATGAATTGGGGCCCGCGGTGCGCGGCGACGTTCTTCAAGTCGCCTGCGTTTATGGCAACTTCACCGAGCGGCTGATCCAACGGCTCGATCCGACGGCGCGGCTGTCGGTGGTGGATGTGGCGCAGGTGCAGTTGGAGAACCTGAAAGGCAAGCTGCCCGATCCGTCGCGCGTCTCGATCCACCATCAAGACTCGACAGACCTGCGCTTCGCCGACGCCAGCCAGGATTGCGTGCTGCTGTTTTTCCTGCTACACGAACAACCGGAAGACGTGCGTGTCAAAACCATCGCTCAAGCGCTGCGGGTGGTGAAGCCTGGCGGCAAGGTCGTGTTCGTCGACTATCACCGGCCGAACGCGTTCAATCCGTTCCGTTACGTGATGATCCCCATTCTCACCACGCTGGAACCCTTCGCCATGGATTTGTGGCGTCGGGAAATCACCGACTGGTTGCCCGAACAGTATCGCGCCGCCAAGGTCGAAAAGCAGACGTATTTCGGCG